>JASFSK010000125.1:0-9781 GCA_050114455.1 Desulfobacterales bacterium
GGAATGGGAAAAAATCTTTGACGATCATGGGATTTGGCATCAAGCGGTGAAGGATTACGCCGCTGTTGCCGAGGATCCCCAGGTGCGCCACAACCGTTGCCTGGTGACCATCAAGGGGGCTACCGGAACTGACATCACGATGGTAAATCACCCCATTCGTTACGATGGGGAGACGCCCGAGGTTCGTTTGCCGCCCCAGCCGATCGGAGCCCAGACATCGGAGATTCTACACGAGCTGGGCTACTCGGACTCCGACATCGATCAGTTGAAACAGGACAAAGTGGTGAAATGAAACATTGGTATTGGATGGGGGCTATATCAGCAACGGAAAACTTGCCGGGGTAACCTATCCCGACGAATAGGAGGTGGAGAAATGATTAAACTCGGATTTGTCAGCGCCATTCTGGCCGATCTGCCGTTTGAAGAGGTAATTGCGTTTGCTGCTGAAAACCGATTCGCTTGTGTCGAGATGATGTGCTGGCCGGTAGGCAAAGCCGAAAGACGCTATGCCGGCGTCACCCACATCGATGTGAATGACCTCAATCCTGAGCGAATCAATTCCATCCAGAAGATTCTCGACGGAAACGGAATCAGTATATCCGCACTGGGCTATTATCCCAATCCCCTGGATCCCGACCGTGAACAAGGGGCTTTTTTTGTCGAACACATCAAAAAAGTGATTTCAGCCGCGTCCCGACTGGGTATCGGTGTCATGAACACCTTCATCGGACGGGATCCCAAAAAAAATACTGAAGATAATTTCGAAGTATTTAAAGAAATCTGGCCGGCGATTATCCGACACGCCGAGGACCAGAAGGTCAAAGTCGGCATTGAAAACTGTCCCATGTATTTCAGCGGGGACGAGTGGCCGGCGGGTAAAAACCTTGCCTACTGCCCGGCCATTTGGCGAAGGATGTTTGCCGAGATTTCCTCCGACAATTTTGGGCTCAACTACGATCCATCCCACCTGCTATGGCTCCACATCGATTACATCAAACCGCTGTATGAATTCAAAGACAAATTGTTTCACGTCCACATCAAAGACGCCAAATTGCACCGGGATCGCCTGGACGATGTCGGTATCCTGGCAACACCGCTCGAGTTTCACACGCCGAAACTGCCGGGACTGGGGGATGTCGACTGGGGAAGTTTTTTTTCGGCTCTGACAGACGTGGGCTATCAGGGCCCGGCCTGTATCGAAGTTGAGGATAGGGCTTATGAAGGATCGCCTGAGATCATAAAAGGATCGCTGATTCAAAGCCGTAATTACATGCAGCAGTTTATGGTTACATGAAAATGAACCTCCCCTGAAGCAAATTGCAGGGGAGGTTTTATTCAAATTTTTTATCTCCCGTTATCCCGAAGGATACCACCTTTTGGAACTGGCCATGGGCCATCAAATGCGCCCCCCACCGTCACTGCAGTTATTGACCTTATTCCTGCTGCTCCCTTTTTAAGCTTTGGAAGTCCAAATTATTATGGCACAATTGACCTACTTCTTGTATCAAAAAGTCAACGGGATTACCAATTTATCGAAGATCTACATCTGCTGCCTTATCCCGATCCTTTCAGTACTTACGAAGGCCGACCAGAATAGCATCTGCCATTTGTCTCTCCAGGTCTTCTGTTTACATAAATTCTTTAAAGCGCTATTGTCGGCCATGCCCCACGGGCAATCCGCCTATTGCATGATTCCGACTTCCTCGAAATATTTTCTTGCACCGGGGTGTAGTGTTGCGCTAAGCCCATTGAGCATGTCTTTCTTTGTCAAATCCCCAAGTGCCGGATGCCGTCTTTTAAATTCTGCGAAATTATCAAATACCTCTTTGGTGATGGTGTAAACAACATGATCTGAAATATCGGAAGAAGTACAAAGGGTAGCAAAAACACCGAAAGTTGTAATGTCGGCAGCATCTTGCGCATCCGGATAGAATCGTGCGACCGGAACGGTTGTTTTGGTGTAATAATTTTTTTCAGCGACCATTTGGTCGATGGCCGAGCCGGTAATCGGGATGAAACGGATTTTGCGTTCACCGGAAGTTGCATTCTGGAGTGTTTCGCTTGGATGCCCAACGGTGCAAAAAAACGCGTCGATGCGGTTTTCCTGGAGCAGAACCGGTGCCTCGGAGGCTTTTACTTTTTCTGCCTCAATATCATTTTCAGGATTGATACCCGCAGCTTGCAGGGCATCGATGGCATTCTGGTATTGGCCGGAGCCTGGATTACCTATACTGACCCTTTTCCCCTTGAGATCTGCTATATCTTTTATATCGGCATCAACTGCGGCCACCAGGCACACCGATTCACGGTGGATACTAAATACGGCACGCAGCCTTTTCTGGGGGCCTTTTTCCGCCCACTCAGTCAGACCCCTGACGGCCTGATATTGTATGTCGGATTGTGCCAAGCCGAATTCCAGGTAGCCGGCCAAGATTGCATTGAGGTTGAAAACCGATCCGCGGGTGGATTCGACTGTCGCCCGGATTCCGGATTGGCTGCGCGTCTTGTTGATCATCTTTGCGATGGCCAATCCGGTCGGAAAATAGACGCCGGTGAAATCGCCGGATCCAATGGTTACAAAGGCGCTTTCAGCCTGAAGCCTGGCCGTAACGGCATTGAAAATTAATCCAGTGACAAAACAAACAATTACGACAATGTTTATCTTTTTCCTCATTAGATGCTCTCGTCTAGGCTCGGTCGATAACCATTATTTTTCAAGTCAAATGACCTTGCGTTGATGTAAGTCTGTGTTTGCTCATTAGTCTGATATTTGAAACGTCTGGGGATGTTCCCAGTCGAGTCCATCGATCTGATTCATGGAAACGGGTCCCTTATCGAGAATCAGTACCACTCGCAATCCATCGGTGAAGTATGGATCTCCCGTCAAGTTATGCCTTGGTCTGTATGGCGTTGCCCGCCCCACGCCTTTGACAAAGCCAACTTTGGCAAGTGTTTGTGAAAACAAAAAATCCTCTATAATGGCATGGCGGGCTTCGTCGATATCCGGATCTATTTTATGGGTAACCGGTGGCCACGTTTTTGTGGTGAAACGGACACCTATGTCGCGGCTGACCTGACCGACAAAGACCGGTTTGCCTTCAAACCGCATCGGGCTGTACCATAAGCGCAAGTGGTTTCTTTCGTGAATACTGCGGCGTGGTTTCTGGCGCGCCAAATCCTGATGGCGACCATATAAGTACAATGAGCTTACGGGTGAATATCGATATCGTTTTCCAAAAAGAAAAGACTTTATGGTTTTCCATGTGGCTGTTGAATAGGTTTCTTCCGCCGGCAGCCATCCCCGGCGGGAGAAAGTAGCCGCCACATCCAAAAATTCTCCGATGATTACCAGGTTGACTGGATCACCAAAATCCGCTCCCTCCTCATTTGTCGTGCAACATGGCAAATTTTCGAGAGCTGTTCTTAATCCGTCTTTATCTAAATCTACAATTTCTTCCTGTGAGTAGAGACCGTCAAAATCCACCATTTGATAATCGACCCGTATCCCGGGAATTTGAACGAAGAAAGTAAAAATTTTAATCTGTTTGCTGGCAATCAGGTCGATTTGCACCACCTTTTCGCCTTCATCAAGATTGGTAAAAATAAAGCCTGAAACCGCCGTGTGAGGCAAAATTGGGTTTCTGAAACTCATTGATCTGAAATAGTTTTCCATTTTTGTTTTTTCTGATCGACTGAGGCCACCATGGACGGCAAAAGCCGCCTCATTGGGCGAAAAGTAATTCGGATCAGTAGCAGCCGAAATGAGATAAAATGTTCGATCGCTGTGGTTTTCCACTTTCAGCCAGATCGGTTGGATCTCTTTTAGGTTTATATTCGCACTGAACAGGGCCTGATTTTCTGCAGCGCTCGGAACGGCAACCGTTACGCGAACATCGTCATCATGTTTTGATTGGGAGCGGTCTCGGAATCTAACTTCATTTATCGATCGGGGATTAAAAGAGGACGAAACTGGCGCAGTCGCACAACCGATGAGTGTGAGCACGATCAGGGAGGATAAAATTAACCATAAGGCAATTTTGGCCGGAGCCAAACGGGTAGGCAATATTTTTTTGGTTAAATGAAAAAGCTGCATTTTCTACTCTTCTCACATTTGATACCGTATTCTGACATGTAGAGGATCGGCCTTGTACTACATTTATTGGTAGCTTTAGTTGGAAAACAAAATAAAACTCCTAATTTATCAAAATACATTGTTTTTGCACAAGGATAAATTGCGAATTTCCATCTGGGTTATATGCCATTTGCCGAGATATAGATTTCTCTTTTTCATTCATCTGGGAAACTGGCGGCATTCATCTCAATTGATCAAACGCTTCTTCATGAAAACCAGGGCCAAGAAAGAAAACACCAAGAAGAAGACAATCAAATAGCATATGCTGAGGGTGGTGCTGGTCTCGTTGCTGCCGATGCTGAACAGGCGCGCCAGCTCCACCAGGTGATGCAGGGGAAATGCCAGGGCCATGGGTTGGGCCCATTCAGGCAGGTTGGAGACCGGAAAAAACGTGCCGCTGAACAGAAACATGGGTGTGATAAACAGAAATATCGGCAGATTGAACATTTCGATACTGGGGATGATGCCGGTGAAAAACAGGCCGATGGCCCCGAAAGTCAAACCGCCGATAAATGCCAGTGGAACCAGCAGCAGTCCCCCGGGCAATTGAATATATCCGAAAACACTTAAAACCACCAGCATGATAGCGGCTGCCGCTGCTGCTTTGGTGGCGCTCCAGAATATCTCGGCCACGATAATCTCCTCCAGCGATAAAGGCGTGGCCAGCATGCCGTCGAAGGTTTTTTGGTAATACATGCGTACAAAGGAGGCGTAGGTCGTCTCGAAAAAAGAATTATACATGACCGCCACGGCAATCAGGGCTGGTGCTATAAACTGGGTGTAGGAGAGATCGAGGCTGCCGTATTGCACATTGCCGATCATGCGACTGAAACCCAAACCAAAAGCCAGGATGTAGAACATCGGCTCCAGCAGCGGGGTGATAAAGTTCACCTTCCAGACTTTTTTGAAGGTGACCAGGTTTCGGTTCCAGACCTTTAAAAAACGCCACGAAAAAGCATCCCATTGAATCATTCTCTAAGCTCCCTTCCGGTCAATCGCAAAAACACATCCTCTAAAGTGCTGCTGCGGTAAACGCATTTTTCGCTGCAATAGTTATCCCTGATGGCGTCATACGGGGCCGAACCCTCCGAGGTATAGACCATAATCCGATCTCCGAGATCATCATACTCAACCCCGTTGGCTTTTATATAGTTCATTAATGCCGATTCGGCACCTTCGACTTCGATGACTTGACCACCGGCATGCCGGGCAATCAGTTCGGCGGGGCTTCCATCCACCAGAATTTTGCCATGGTCTACGATGACCAGCCGATCACAGAGCTTTGCGGCTTCCTCCATGTAGTGCGTCGTCAGCAACACCGTGAGGCCTTTTGATTTAAGCGCTTCCAGTTTTTCCCAAACCTGATGCCTGGATTGGGGGTCCAGGCCGGTGGTCGGTTCATCCAGGACAAGCAGATCGGGGTCGTTGATTAAAGCGCGGGCCAGGATCAGGCGGCGGGCCATGCCGCCGGAAAGCGCCATTACTTTGGCATCCTTTTTGTGGGTCAAAGCAAAAAACTGAAGCAACTCGCGGCAGCGTTCTTTGGCTTTCTTCAATGGGATGTAGAAATAGCCCGCAAAGATCAAGAGATTTTGTTCCACGGTCAGATCCGGGTCCAGGGTGTTTTCCTGCTGACAGACGCCGATGCGGGCCTTGATTTTACGCCAGTCTTTGGTGATATCCAGATCGAAGATCCTGATACTGCCACCGGAAGGCGGAGAAAAGCCATAGAGCATTCGGATGGTCGTCGTTTTGCCCGCACCGTTGGGTCCCAGCAAACCGAAAAATTCACCTTTTCTGACACCAAACGAAATGTCGTTAACCGCTGCGACATCTTTAAAATTTTTAACAAGGTGGTTAACTTCGATGATCTGTTTCATTTTTTCGATAGAGTTCGAACTGTGAAGATTTCGTCCGGTTGTCAAAATTGGTTTTATCCATAGCGTCCGCGCGGGCGACCCCCATGAAAACGCATTTCTAAATCAAAAAAGGAAGTACTTGATAGGTAACCTGCATGCCGCCAAATTCAGGATGGCTGCCGGCTGCTATTTGGATGGCAAGGTCACGATGCGGAGATGATCATAGCCGAATGAGGATGGTCGATTGAACATCAAATACTTAAAGAATTTTTTGGATAAGTCTTCGATATTCAATTCGTGTTAGGGTTCATCCTTTCCAGTATCGAATCGGACCCACATCGATATGAACAAATCTTCTTTTTGGATAGTAACCGACCCCGCCGCTTTTCATCTTATAGGCCGCCCGTCGCAACGCCGAAGTTCGGTAACCGGGCAAATGAATGTCGACGGCCTTTCCCATAATATGATAACTGTTCTTAGCAGCACCTTTGCCTCGCTTTCGCAGCTTGGCATTGGTTTCAGGAGTGCGGTACCCGGAAATGACATGAAAAGGATTTTTAGGTTTGAGTTTTATAGTGATGCCGTGCAGTAGATCCAGCAAACGGATGTCAATCTGTTTGATGTCCTGGGTGCGGAAATCCCTCATAATATGGTTGATATTTTTCAAGGCATCGTCAACGTATTTTCCATTGCGCCAGTAAATCCCTTTGAAATGATCCTTGGTGTGAGGATTGTACAACGATAGGGATTTTTCTGATGTCCTGATCCCTTCGGCGGCAGCGATGACCGCCTTTGGGGACAAGCCCGATAATCCCGCACATAGTGCGAAACCTAAAAAACTTCTCCGGCTTATGCCCGCCTTTGGTGATTGGAAAGGCATATGGATAATGGACATTGTGAAACTCCCCGGCGGCATCATCCTTTTTACCGGTTATATTCTGATGAGACCTTGTTAAGCTGCGAATGGCGATGATCGGCCATTTGCTGGCCTGACGCCTTACATCTTTGGATAACGGATCTAAAATAGTCGCGTAATTCTTACTATTATAGCCATATATTGTTGTCAATGATAAAAACATACATTATGTAGGGGGTGCAGGCAGCAAGGTTGAAATCTATCTATATAAATCAGCGACCACCATTAGCAAATGGCCCTTGGAAGGGGCCCAGGCCACCTCCGTAATAGCTTTGCTGGTGGCCGCTGATTTTTGAAAAGAATTTTTTGATCTCTTTTAGATTGGATCTATCGGTTTTAATGACCACTTGACCGTTTCATCATTGGTGTATCTTGTTCGTTTCAGTCGGATTTGGTGCTGGCTACTCAGCTGGTGTAGATCAATGAACCGTTACAAACAAACAAAAATTCTTTTTGATCAATTCATAAGCCACCGGCATCGATCACATTTGCACGACGAAGCATGCCCTCGCAGTAACGGTGGAACCTTTTAAATTTTCTTCCCGCTAAATCGGGAAGGCTTATGAATTGAGTTAAACCCAATCCATATGAATTCGGAAATACGAGAAATATCCACAGAGCAGATCATACGTGCGATAAAAAGCATGTGTGTAGAATCCAATACGATTTTGGGTGATGATGTGATTCGGGCAATACAACGGGCCCATGATAAAGAAGAATCGCAGGTGGGCCAAGATATTCTCAACCAGTTTCTTGAGAATGCCCGTATCTCACGCGAAGAGGGTATCCCCCTGTGTCAGGATACGGGCCTGGCGGTCGTTTTTGTCACCCTGGGTCAAGATGTGCATCTGGTGGGCGGCAGTCTAACCGAAGCCGTCAATGAGGGTGTCAGGCAGGGTTACCGGAAAGGTTATCTCAGGAAATCATCTCTTGATCCCATCAGACGGGAAAACTTCGGGGACAACACGCCGGCCATCATCCATGTGGAGCTGGTACCTGGAAACACACTCAAACTATCGGTGGCTACCAAAGGATTTGGCGCTGAGAATATGAGCGGAGTGGTTTTGCTGCCGCCGTCGGCCGGGATAGACGGCGTTAAAAAAGTGGTGGTCGAACGGGTTGAAAAAGCCGGTGCGAATGCCTGCCCACCCATGATTGTTGGGGTCGGTCTGGGCGGCAATCTGGAAAAATCGGCCATCATTGCCAAAAAAGCCTTGCTGCGCCCTATCGGGCAGCGGCACTCAGACCCCCAGGTCGCAGATTTTGAAGAAGAGCTTCTGGAGGCCATTAACAGGCTTGGGATCGGTCCTCAAGGGTTGGGCGGCAGGATTACCGCCCTGGCCGTCCATATTGAAAGGTATCCTACCCATATCGGTAGCCTACCGGTGGCTGTTAATTTACAGTGCCATTGTCATCGGCATAAGGAAAGGGTGTTGTAGGCGTTCGATATTCGATATTCTGCGGTTCGCTGTTTTTGCGGACCATTGAAGTGACCAAAATAATCATCTAAAACCGTACCATATTGGTGTAGTCATAGATGAGTCAGACATTTCTTTATATCCCAGGCTTTTAGTGGCAAAATATTCGGGCTTAGCCGGTCCGCTTTTTAGGGAGGATCCTGGTGAAAGACAAAATTTCCATAACAACACCGCTGTCCGACGAGATTCTGCAGACCCTTAGAATTGGTGACCAGGTTCGAATCAGCGGTATCCTGTATTCAGCCCGGGATGCCGCCCATCAGCGACTTGCTGAATTGCTTGTCCAGGGGCGGCGACTGCCGATCGATTTGAAGGGTCAAATTATCTATTACGTGGGGCCGACACCGCCACAACCCGGCATGGTGATCGGTGCCGCCGGTCCGACGACGAGCTACCGCATGGATCCCTACGCCCCCGGGCTCATTAAAAGCGGCCTCAAAGGTATGATTGGCAAGGGTCCCAGGGGACCCGGCGTGATCGCAGCAATCAAAAAATACAAGGCAGTCTATTTTGCCGCCACCGGTGGAGTTGGTGCTTTGATTTCCAAAGCAATCGTAAAAAGCCAGGTGGTTGCCTATGCAGATTTGGGTACCGAAGCCATTCGCCGGATGGAGGTTGAAAATTTTCCGGCCGTGGTCGTAAACGATATCGATGGTAACGATCTTTACCGGGAAGGTCGGCAACAATATAAATTATCCAAATAAATTTTGCTTGACAAAAAATAGCCGCATTTGTACATTGCCGATTGTCGACAATATACGGAAGATTTGATGCGGCTTTTTATGTATGAGCCACAAAAATTTGCTTTCTAAAGATCATATTCCGGTCATCTTAAATGATAGGAGGTTGTGTCATGTTTGATCTGGGTCCTCTCAGAACCCTGTTGTTTGTGCCCGGAACCCGGCTGGACCGGGTGGAAAAGGCCTGCGCGACCGCAACCGATGCAGTGATTATCGATCTTGAGGACGCCGTGCCCCCGGCTGAGAAAGAAGGGGTCAGAAGGGCAGTCTCAAAATTGCTGGAGGAGCGGGGATCCGATCGGCTGCTTGTCCGGGTGAACGGCATCCATACGGACTATTTTCAGGCGGACATCGAGCAGGTTGTCTGCAGTGGGTTGGCCGCCCTCATCGTTCCCAAGGTGGAATCCGCCGAAGATGTCCAGGCAATCAACGCAGCACTGGTGAAGGTCGAAACTGCCAAAGGGCTGGAATCCGGAGTTATCCCGCTGATCGCGCTGATTGAGACCGCCAGGGCGGTGGACGACATTTCGTTGATCGCTCGGGCCGTTACCCAACCGGCACGGCTTTACACGTTTGCCTTAGGCGCCGCGGATTATACCGCGGATCTGGGGGTCGAGATCACTGTCGATGGCGGCGAATTGCAGTATCCTCGCTTC
>JASFSK010000126.1:0-9741 GCA_050114455.1 Desulfobacterales bacterium
GGCCTCAAGGATCCGGTAGCCCCGCGCGTTAAGATATTTTTTAACAATATCGGCACGGGCTCTGTCTGCCAGGTCGGCCTCCGAGCGGTACTTGCCGGTGAGAAATCCGCTGGCCAACGAAAAATAACTAATGACTGCCAATTCTTTTTCCCGGCAGAGCGGTTCGAGATCCTTTTCATAGTCGATGCGATCATACAGATTGAATAAAGGCTGGAGGCTCTGATAGCGGGGATAACCATATTGTTCACTGACCTGTAACGCTTCGGCCAGCCGCTTGGCGCTGAAGTTGGATGCGCCGATGGCCCTGACTTTCCCGTCCTGGATCAACCGATCAAAGGCATCCAATGTTTCTTCCAGCGGGGTCTGCGTATCGTCCTCATGAGACTGGTACAAATCAATATAGTCCGTCTGCAGTCGCCGGAGCGATTCCTCGACCGCCTGAAAAATGTAAGATCGAGAAAGCCCTTTTTTGTCCGGCCCCATTTCTTTGCCGACCTTGGTCGCGATAATGACCGATTGCCGCTTGCCACTGCGCTTCAGCCATTTGCCGATAATGGCTTCCGATTCGCCGCCCTCGAGGCCTTGAACCCAGCGGGCATATACATCCGCCGTATCAATCAGATTGAACCCTTCTGCAACAAAGGCATCGAGCAATCTGAATGACATTGTCTCGTCCGCAGTCCAGCCGAAGACATTACCGCCGAATGCCAGGGGGGAAACCTCTAATCCGGAATCGCCCAGCTTGCGTTTTTTCATGTGAACCGTCCTTTCTTTTGATATCCCTTTTATAAAAGAGTAACGAATTATATGCATTTTTATTGGGTTCCTTGATTTAAGTCAAGGAACTTAAGTTGTCTTTTCTTTAGGATGGAGCCACAATGAACAGGAACGTTGCCCTTAATCCTTTAAATTTTGAAAGAAAAGGAGAGACATGAAAAAAAAAGACATTTCACGCAGAAATTTTTTGAAAAAAATTCTGACCTAGCCTGCCTGTGATATGGATGTTTTTGAGTCTCGATTCGAAACCGATCCCTCCGGCTGTTCCGCTGGGGGGATCTTTTTACTTTACTTATCCGATGGAAGTGGATGAGAGAGAGTTGCACATCAGAATTAACTGATGCCCGATACGGATGAAGTCATGGTGAATTTTAAATTGAAGGGAAAACCCCGTTCTTAATATTTCAATTTATTCTATTATTTTGCTTCATTTTTATTGGCATCCACGACTTTTTCTGGACCGCTGTTCGGAACAATTTTATCTTTTGCATCATGTTCCTCTGCAGAATTATCACTCTTTTTCTCACTCCGCTGCTGGCTTTGAAGTGTGGTACTCGTCTTATTGTGGGCCATTTGCAGTGGGTTTCCCCTGATTTCGGTAAGAAATTTGAAAAAGATCTGTAATTGGTCTTTGTCGTATCCGGTAAGCGTTTTTATGGTTCTGAATAGGGCTTCGCCGACTACCCCTTGCTGGTCGTCCATTTTTTTTTGCAAGGCTTCAAGTTTATTTTTATGTTCATCAATTAAAGCGTCTTTTTTACCAAGTTCGATTTTTTTGTTTGAAACTTCCTCTTCAAGCTGTTTGGCAGTTTTCTTGGCTCTTAGAATAAGCCAAATTATTAATGCTAAAATGCATAAGATTAGAATCAGCGCAAAGCCTTGATGGGTAGACAGCCAATTAAAAGAATTTCCTATAATATTGTAAATTGTCTCTTTAAAATTATTAAAACCACCGCTTGATTCCGCTCTAAGTATTTCGTTAGCTGTACCCACTTCTTTTTCCATCATTTTTTCCTCTCTTATGGCTACCTATTATTTTTTAATTCAGAACAATTAAATAGAACAATTCAGTCTACTCAATGGGACTTGAAAAGTCGCGATACTCGATATTTTTATTTGTCTGCTGATTTCATCAAGATGTCAATGATGTATGGGCGTTGAATTCAAATTCTGTTTTTTACCCGAAAATTCAGCCTGATGCAATATACAAGGGGAAAAATGGAGCTTATATCAGGTATCTAAGTACATAGCATCATAAATATGGTGACATATGTATGTAGACAGCTGGCGATTTTGGTCTTAGTTTGACCTCGTAAAGGCTTATCGATGATAAGTCTGAAGGGCTTGGTTTGATTGGAGGTCCGGTCCAAAACCGTACGATCGAAAAAAATTATTGGAGGATTATAAATGCAAAAAACATGGGTATATAAAAACTTCGAGATTAAAGAAGGGCTTAAACCCGGAAGCTCGCAATTTCGCTATTTTTTTGTCGTAACCGAAAATGGTGAAAAAAAATGCAATTACTGTGTTTGGATAGTAGCGGATGCTTTGTCCCGGTTTGATCCATCTAAAGATTTTAACTCAATTGTCGCTTCTCAAATAGAGAAATGGCATGAGTGGGTCAAGAAAAAGATAGATTTCGCAGAGTTTAAAAATCGGGCGCTAAAATTTGAAAAAACAAGCGAAAAAGAGATTGACCTTTCGGAAATGACGGAACATGTTACGATGGATTCTTGAGAAATTTTTTTGATATGATCAGACTTGATTCGGTTACAAAAAATTTTGGCGCCTTTGCTGCGGTCGATGAAGTTTCATATACGATTCAAAAAGGAGAGTTTTTCGCGTTGCTGGGACCTAATGGAGCCGGCAAAACGACCATCGTTCGGATGCTGCTCGATTTTATCAAACCTTCCTCGGGCAGCATTACCATCAATGGACTGCCTGCATCTGACCCAGAAATCCGCAAACATATTGGGTATATCGCTGAGCAGCATATGATCCCGCCGTATCTTTCCGGGTTTGAGTATCTGTCGCGGCATGCTTCTTTAATCGGAATGTTCGGTAGCGTTGCCGAAAGGGAAATTGACAGGGTACTCGAGATCGTTGACATGAAAGGGCCGGAACGGAAAAAATCAGCAACATATTCGAGAGGCATGCAACAACGCATCGGTCTGGGGGCCGCCCTGATGGGTGAGCCAACATTGTTAATACTGGATGAACCCATCACAGGGCTCGATCCGATTGGTATTCGCGATGTCAGAAAAATCCTTGAAAACCTCCGAGGTAGGGGGGTCACCGTAGTCTTAAACTCCCACTTGCTCTCAGAGGTAGAAAAAATGTGTGATACAGCAGCAATCCTGTACAAGGGTAAAATTCTTATCAAAGATACAATTGCCGCGATCGTGAAGGATCACGAAACGCTCGAAGAGGTTTTTGTCCGTTATATAGCGCATGAAAATGAATAACGTTATTAAAATTATGATCTACACCATGCGGGACCAGATGCGGCATAAAAGCTTTTATGTCTTGCTGGGTCTTTCGATTTTATTCGTTTTGACGATCCGCGGATGTTATGACAGCGAATACACCGTTAATGGAAAAATGGTGGACACCGCCACAGTTGCTTTTCATGTTTCAAAAATTGTTTTCCATCTGATTGCCGCCGGAATGTTTCTGATGGTTTCAATGCTTTCCATGAAGATATTCAGCCGGGATCATAAGGATGGAAGCATGGTTTTGTTTCTTTCCAGATCTGTTTTCAGATGGCAATATGTTCTCGGCCGGCTCACCGGCACCTGGGCACTTTGTCTGGTTTTCATGTTTCTACTTCACTCGACCATTTTTTTAACGGTATACGTAAAAACGGGGACCCTCATATACGAATACTTGACCGCATCTCTTCTGTGTTCGATCAACCTCCTTTTTGTAATTGCATGCGTCTGTTTTTTATCCCTTTTTATGCCGGATTTTATCAGTGCGCTTTTTACTTTGGGAATTTTGTTGATTGGTTTTATATCCGATGGTGGCTATCAGATCATCAACAGTGACATCGTAAGATCCGCCGTGCCCGCCTCAACCGACTGGGGGCCAGCTTTATGGCGGATTGTATACCCCAAGGTTTTTATGCTGCAGGCTTATGCAAATGCCATCATCAGCAAAAGCGAATTTCAAAATATGGGACCTGTGCATCCCTTTCTGAATATTTCCTTTTTTATTCTTTTAATAGTGATATCGATGCTGGGCTTTTTTAATCGAAAGGAGATTTGATGGACTTTGCAGGATCAAATGAATGAAGAAAAGGCATGCAAACCGGACGCAACGGTAATGCTTAAATTGGCCAAGATGCGGATGCCGTTTGGCAAGTATAAGGATAGGCTATTGGTCGACTTACCTGAGCCTTATGTGGTTTGGTTTGCCCAAAAAGGATTTCCAGACGGGCAACTGGGTGATATGTTACGCATGGTTTATGAGATTAAAGTTAATGGTTTGGAATATCTTTTTAAACCGTTGCGGAATCTGTAGATGAACCCTCAATATCTACAGATGGTGCCGACGCCTTGGCGATCTTTTTAATCGATATTGGGAAGTTTCGGCAGGAATGAGATCTGTCATATACCTTGTGATCGCCAAAGCTGGACACACTCATACCTAAGCGACAAGCAGAAATGGCCTAAGTTTCTTCCAGGCGAAAATCACACCCTCCAAAATCCGATGGTGGTCGCTGATTCATCTATAATTTCTCACATAATCCAGAAGCCTGTCCCATCCCACCAGCAGGCGGGCTTCCAGCTGATCTAGCATCTGCAATATTTTGGCATCGCCAAATAATCGCAAACCAATATAAATTGCTGCAACCAAAACCACGGGTGTCAGGAATCTTTTCAAATACCTGCCAAATCCAAAAAGCAGCTTTGATCGAAGGCGAAGATGGCTATATTTATTTCGTCTTGAACTGTTTCCCCGGTGGTTGACCTCATCGAGCACACGGTCGCCCAATTCGCGTAATACCTGGGCAGGTGATGCGGAAGGGCGACGCTGATTCTTTGAGGAATCGGCTTTCAATTTGGGAACCGATTTCCGCAATAGTTTTACCAGGACCTGTATGTCATCATCCCAGCGTCGATCAGTCATCCTGAAAGCCTGCAGCTTTGACAAGTGGGCAATACTCTCCGGCAGTTCTGCTGCTGTACACATATTTGCATCACCCACCAGTACGGGGGTGACATGCTTTCCCTGATCAAAAGCGGCCTCGATCTCGGCCCTTACCCAATCGGCTGGATCAAATAGTCTTGATTTGCCAGTGTGTGCAGAAGGCGCACGCCAGTTTCGACCGATGACGACCAGCAATACATCGCAAGCGGCAACGGCACGGGAGAGAACTTCGGTAAAGTCATAACCTGCGGGTATCTCGACATCACGAAATACCAGATCCGGTCCTAATATATCCGTTAGATCATCAGCCAGCCGACCTGCAAACCCCTGACTGTCATCCCGTCTATAACTGATGAAGATGCCTGGCATATGGTTTCGTCAATCCGAGTTTATTGAAAAATTTTTTCGTGTTTAATAGAGGTGATTTTGTTTGAAAGTACAGACGATCATCCACAGAAATATGTTGCTTAACGAACCAAAAATATGGTGAATGAACCTTTTTGTCAATATAACACGCAAGAACAAACAGGCGCATGGCAGACAGGTTGCCAATATCCTAAAATTTAGCACAATCTTTCTTCATTTATGCTTAAGAAAGTGATACCGTATCAGAATCGATTTACGAGCATCTAGGCTCGCAAATTTTCACGATTATAGACAGGAGTGACATTGCTCCTGGGCAAGAAAGACATCTTTATTAAATTTACCTGCTAGGCAATTCGGACATTTTCACCTTGAAAACCATTTTGCAAAATTCCACCACCGCTGCTGAGTCAGATACAAGTTTCGGTGCAATGAGCACCCATCTACCCTTTTTGATTCTCCTTGTTTTAATTTTTTTTATCAATTTTACCGCCAGAGTCATTTTCTCGCCTTTAATGCCTACCATCGAAACAGACCTCGGCCTCAGCCACAGCGAGGCCGGTTTGGTTTTTTTGTTGATATCTTTCGGGTATTTTATCGGCATGCTGGGCTCCGGTTTCGTATCGGCAATCTTAACCCATAAAAGAACGATATCGCTGTCAGCCGCGGCCGTTGGATTAGCGCTGCTGCCAATTTCACTTGGCTCAAACAAATGGATCCTGCTACTCGGGCTTTTGGTGTTGGGCATATTCGCCGGCTTTTATCTGCCTTCCGGATTGTCGACCTTGACCTCCAATATTAATCCGCGCCAATGGGGAAAAGCGATAGCCGTTCATGAGATGGCACCGAATTTGGGGTTCGTTGCAGCTCCTCTGATAGCAGAATTTTTTATGTTTTGGTTTTCCTGGCGTACTATTTTGGTTGCTCTTGGACTGACTTCCCTTTTAATGGGGTTGGCCAATGCGCGTTTCGGCAGAAAAGGAGGACTGGCCGGTGATCCGCCGAAATTTGGGGCCATCCGAACCCTGGTCAAACAAAGATCTTTTTTAATCATGCTGTTGCTCTTTTGTGCAGGTATCGGCAGTTTTTTGGGCATTTATACCATGCTGCCCCTGTATCTGGTCCACGAGCAGGGTATGGATCGAGAGGTGGCCAACACCCTGGTTGCAATCTCGAGAATTCCGGGGTTGGCGGTGGTCTTTTTATCCGGCTGGGCCACCGATCGGTTTGGTCCAAAGCACACTCTGGTGTGGATCTTCCTGCTTATGGGACTAGCGACCATGGCCCTGGGGTTTGCTGAAGGATTTTGGTTGCCTGTTTTCGTTTTTGTTCAGCCCATGGTTGCAGTGTGCTTTCCGCCGGCCGCTCTGGTTGCCTTGTCTCTGATTGGCCCTCACGAAACGCGCAATATCGCCGTTTCCATCACCATTCCATTTGCTTTTCTAATCGGCGGCGGGATACTTCCAATTCTTATCGGCATCCTGGGAGATGCGGGGGCATTTGAAGCTGGAATTGTTATCGTGGGCGGGCTTATTCTCATGACATCGATTCTGCCGCGGTATTTAATCTTCAAGAGATATGAAGGACCTTGATTCAGATATGAAACAACATGGAATGACGACTGACGAATGGTGGGTATCGCTTCTCCCATTTTTTAAAATGATTGGTAGATGACCCGACGGACCAGGTCGTTGGGATGGGTTTTGAGGCCCAGATCCGGATAAACGCGGGCGCCCGGTTGTGCTACCTGGATCGAATTTCCCTGATCGTCGCGCATGTCTTTGATGCAGGTGTTTCGAACCGACTGTCCGGAACTTAAAATTTCTACCGGGTCACCAATTTGGCATTTATTACGAACTTCCATGAGCGATCGGCCTTGATCGTTTTCAGCCAGAATCTTGCCGATGAAAAGATGGGTTTCCATTTGCTTGCTAAATTCGTAATCAGGGATTGTTTGCCGGGGATCTCCAAAATAGAAACCCGTACAATAGCCCCGATGGTTGAGCTTGGCTAATTCGATCATCCAATCGGGGCTTTCATTGTATCCATCCGGGTTGCCGACATAGCGGTCAATTGCCTCTCGATAGACTTTTACCACCGAGGCCAGATAGTTAATTCCTTTCATCCGACCCTCGATTTTAATTGCGGCGACACCGGAATTAATTATTTCCGGTATGTGTTCGATCATACAAAGATCCTTAGAGTTGAAAATATAGGATCCACGTTCATCTTCTGCGAATGGCATATACTGGCCGGGCCGGGTCTCTTCGACCAATGCATATTTCCAGCGGCAAGGATGGGTGCACATGCCACGGTTGCTGTGACGACCGGCCATAAAGCTGGATAACAGGCAGCGGCCTGAGTAAGAAATGCACATGGCGCCATGGACGAAGGCTTCGATTTCAATTTGAGATCTTTGTGCAATGGACTTTATTTCGGCCAAATTCAGCTCGCGGGCCATATTGACGCGGTGGATTCCGAGCCGGCGCCAGAATTCGACGGTGTTATAATTGGTGCTGTTGGACTGGGTGCTAAGATGCAACGGGATGTGTGGAACCAGTTCACGAGCGTTTAAAATAACACCCGGATCCGCGAGAATCAGGCCATCCGGTTTTATCGCACTTAACTTCTTTAAGTACTCGGCGATTAGAGGCTGCTCCTCATTGCGTGCATAAACATTCACGGTGACATAAACCTTTACCCCGCGACCATGGGCGTAGACAACGGCCTGTCCGATCTCATCTAGGCTGAAATTGCCGGAAAAATTTCTTAGGCTGAACTCCTTTCCTCCTAGATAGACCGCGTCGGCGCCATAGTGAATGGCGATTTCCAGCTTTTCGAAATTGCCGGCTGGAGCCAGCAGCTCAACTTGGGTCGATTTCGGTTTCGTCATAGTGGAGAGATTCAATCAAACTCTTGCTGGAATTTCCAATAAAGGTGCATGTACCGATCGAATTGGGTTTGGTAGAACTCATGGGATTCGGTATCCGGAATTACCTTGCGCACAATCGGATTTCTTGCAAGCATGTCCTGGAAAGAATCGATCATTCCCAGTGTGTGGTAGGCAAAGGCCGCCGCGCCCAGTACTGATCCCTCCGGTTCTCCGGTAACCATAAGGTCTCTGCCTAGAATATCAGACAAGGTTTGCAGCCAAAATTGTGATCGGGTGAAACCTCCCGTGACCCTGATCTCGGAAGATCCTCCAATCAGCTTTTCCAAGGGGTTGACAACGCTCAGCAGTCGATAGCAAATTCCCTCGATCAAAGATCGGATCACGTGGGCTTGAGAATGGTGGAGCGATAACCCAAACAGGATCCCGCGCATGCTGCCCTGCCAATGAGGCGAACGCTCCCCGGCCAGGAAAGGCAGAAAGAACAGCCCATCGGCCCCGGGAGGTGCGGTTTGCGCATCCTTGCACAGAATTTCGTAAACCGACACCCCGGCCTTTTGCGCCTCTTTTCTGGCCCGCTCGCCAAAATTATCTCTGAACCAGCGCAGGGCTATTCCGCCGTTGTTAATTGCACCTCCGGCGAACCACAAACCGTTTCCAATATAGTAGCAGAAGGTCCGTTGCTGCGGGTCTAAGGTCGGGCGCCGCACCAATCGTCGAACCGCACCGCTGGTGCCGATCATTACGGTCATCTGGCCGGGGTCGATCGTTCCTGATCCCAGGCTGGACATGGCTGCATCCGAAGACCCGATTATCACGGGGGTTGCTACGGGCAGGTTAGTTTTTCTGCTTATCTCAGGCCGAATGGAATTGATGCGCACGGTTGGTTCAACCACCGGCGGCAGTTGATCTCTGGAAATGCCGGCCATTGAGAGAACCCTGTCGTCCCAATCCAGTTTGTTTACATTTAAAAGGCCCGATCCCGACACCGTTGCCCGATCTTCCAAAAGAGTGCCCGTCAGACGATACAAAACAAACGCTTTTGCGGTTACAAAGGTTTCGATGCGTTTGAAAAGATCCGGGTTATTTTCGCGCCACCAGGCTATTTTGGCCGACGAATACATGGGATGCAAGGGGCAGCCGGTCAAGGCGTAGACCTCGGAGCCCAAACCCTTCTGCTTCCATCTTTCCACCAGATGACGGGCCCGCGAATCTTCCCAGGTGAGTATGGGGGTCACCGGCGACCGATCTGGCGCCAGTCCCAAAAGGGTATGGATGGAACAGTCTAGGGTTAGTGCGATGACGTTTTCGGAGTTCTGATCGCTTTTTGATAGGGTTTTTTTAATAGCCTGTAAAATACAATCGTATATTTCTTCAGGATCCTGCTCGGCCCAATCCGGTTGGGGATATTGGGTTGAATATTCGACGATTTCAGTACTTAGGCGTTGTAACTGCCGGTTGTAAAGCGCACAGCGGCAACTGCCGGTACCAATATCAACAGCCAAAACCAGGTCCACGTATCCTCCTTCAAATTAGCCTTTTGATTGGATGTAAGGGTT
>JASFSK010000127.1:0-9721 GCA_050114455.1 Desulfobacterales bacterium
TTATGTCCATGGCGCGAACCCTGCTTCGGTCTCGCTCGGCCCAAAACGGCCGACTGTCACAAATCGTTAATGATGTTAACCGCGAATTAGCAAACGACCTGGAAGATTCCGGACAATTTATGACGCTTTTTTATCTGGTTGTCGAGCAGAATCAACCAGACATCAGATGGATCCGGGCTGGGCATCCACCGGCTATCGTGTATGACGTCGACCATAACGCGTTTGACGAGCTAACCGGCGCCGGGATTCCCCTTGGTGTTGACCCGGATTGGCAATATAAAGAAGAACTGAAAAAAGATCTTCCCCGGAATCAAATTATTCTCATTGGCACCGATGGACTTTGGGAAGCTCAAAATGCCGAGGGGCAAATGTTCGGCAAAGAGCCGATTTATGAATTGATACGCCGCAAGGCCGAAATGCGTTCTAATCAGATTCTGGAGAGCATTGTCGCCGAACTGGATCGTTTTCAAAAAGGATATCGCTTGGCTGATGACGTTACCCTGGTCGTCATCAAAACATAATAAAAATTCGATGCATACGGTCAAATTTTACAGCGATTCTGTTTGCATTAATCCTCAATTAGCCGATATCAAAAAAAATTACGGGCAATTATGATGTTTTTTCCACATCTCCGGATCATGGCCTTTAGGTACATTTTCACAGGGACCACCGGACGAGTACCCGCGCAGCTTATTGTAAAGGGCAATTTGCTCAGATTTGAGAATATCAGGGGTTTTAAGATGAGCAGAAAAGTGAACATAGCGCAATTGCCGATAAACCTCTGCAATGGTGTCCAGATTTTGACGCAGCAGTTCATCTGTCATGGTCCGATCTGCAAAATGATGATTCAATTTCCTTTCAAGCTCAATGAGTTTGAGACCTAACGGAATCGCTTTTTGCTTCATCTTTTGATAAAGATCTTCAATCGCTTGGATTTGTTGGGCGTTGAGACCTATTTCTGCTTTCATTTCCAACAAGTGCACCGGACCTGGCACGCCATTTAGCTCGGCGGCTTTTGCCAATCCCCAGCCTTTGCCATTTTGTAATTCCTCGATGTCGGTGTCGGATAGGCTCTTGATCTCTCTCTTTTCTTCGCCGGCATATTTGGATTTATGAGATTGGCCTGTTACCGAAAATGCAGGCATGGATAATAGAATTAACATTGAGATGCAAATGCAAGGTTTCTTTTTCATGACAAATTTATTCCTTTAGCTAAATTTTGGACAGAAAGAGAAACGAGAAAAGTTCTGGCACATTTGATAGGTTAAAAAGGTTTGTAGCCAAAAAAGACCGGTATTGCCAAAACCAGGGCCTCCCAGTAAGTGCAGATTAAAAGAACTAAAATCGAGGCCAGCAGGAAGGGTAAAATTGCTCTGGATAGTCTTTCCAGAGTTGTTTTGCCGATCGAGCAGGCAATGAACAAACAGACGCCGACCGGCGGTGTGGTCAGGCCGATAACAAGATTGAGCACCAGAATGACGCCGAAATGCAGCGGGTCCACCCCAATCTGTTTCATCAGTGGCAGCAATACCGGTGTTAAAATGATCAATGATGCGGTGGTTTCCATGAACGTGCCGATAACCAACAGGATCGCATTCAGCAATAGCAGAATCAGCACTTTATTGGTGGTTATGCTCAATATATGCTCGGTAACCAACTGAGGGATCTCTTCCGACGCCAGGAGCCACGAGAAGATACTGGCCATGCCGATGACCATCATCACCAGTGAGCTGGTCGCGGCGGTGTCGATCAGTATGCGGGGCAACCGGCGGATATCAATATCCCGATAAACCACCAGACTAAGAAAAAGGGCATAAAAAACGGCGATACAGGCGCTTTCGGTGGGCGTGAAAATACCGCTCAGAATGCCCCCGAGAATGATGACCGGCAGCATCAAAACCAGGACTGCATCAAAGCTCAGCTTGACCGCTGTTTTCATGGAAGGAAGGTTGCCCTTGGGGTAATGATGCTTGTGCGCATAGTAGCCGACGACCCCCATTTGGAAGAGACCGAGGAGGACACCCGGAATAAAACCTGCTAAAAACAGTGAGGCGATCGAAACTTCACCCAATACACCATATATGATGAAGGGTATGGATGGCGGGATCACCGGACCGATGGTGGACGATGTGGCCGTCACAGCGGCAGCGAAGTCGATGCCATAGCCCTCTTTTTTCATGGCGGGGATCAAAATGGCACCGACGGCACTGGTATCGGCAACTGCCGCACCGGTAATACCCGCGAAAAACATGCTGATGATTACGTTGATGTAGGCGAGGCCGCCCCGAAGCCAGCCGACGAGGATGCTGCAAAAACCCAGCAGTCGAGTCGTCATTCCGCCGGCGCTCATAAGATTACCGGTGAGAATGAAGAACGGAACCGCCATCAGGATTGGCGAGTCAATTCCGGTGAAGATGCGCTGGGCGGCCAGGACCAAGGGGGTTTCTCCCTGGGTCATCATGGCCACCAGTGGTGTCAAACCCAGCACAAAGGCAATCGGCACGCCGATGATCAGGAGAAAAATAAATGCGACTATAAGCGTAATGACGACCATGAGACACTTAGGACTTTAGTCCATTTTTTCTGACAACAGGTTGCCAGGAACGTCCTGTTTCAGCAAATCAAAAATACCATTTTGCTTGTTCAGATAAGCATTTGGTTAATCAACCACCTTAGCGGCCAGAGTTTCAATAATACATACAATCGTATGCAGCAGCATTAGACCTGCACCGACCGGTACCGCTAAATACGGTATGGACATCGATACTCGTAAAGCGGGGCTGATCTGGGCACGGGTGATCGCCACAAGCTGGATGCCGCCCCATAAAATAATTGCTAAAATGGTCGCCACCGCTATGAGTGCAAAAACTGTAAGCCCGCGTCGCAGGGACGCGGGCAAACGGTCTATCAAGATGGTCACGGCGATATGTTGGCCCCGCTTGACGGCCACGGCCGAGCCTAAAAGTGACGCCCACACCAGGCAATATCGCGCTAGCTCCTCGGTCCAGAACAAGGGTAGATTAAGAAGGTAACGGAAGATAACCTGCAGAAATACAACCACAGCCATCCCGGTAAGGATGATTATGAGAAATCCTTCGGTTATGCGATTTGAAATGTCACTGATTCGCTGCAAGAATTTATCCGTAAATATTTCGATACATTCACTTATTGGGCTGCTCGGATCTTTTCGAGTACTGCTTGCCAGCCTGGATATTTTTTGCCAAACTGATCGTAGACCGGCGCCATGGCCTCGACAAAAACAGATTTGTTCACTTCACTGACAACCATTCCCTGTTCCTTGAGAGATGCGAGCTGCTTTGCCTCGTTGTCCCGGATGAGTTTGCGCTCATAGGCAGCTGCTTTCAGGGCGGCATCCAACAGCGCCTGTTGATGTTGGGCGTCCAGGGCCTTGAATTTTTTGAGGCTCATCGACAAAGGCGCCGGAGAATAGAAATGGCCGGTCAAACTCAGATACTTTTGGACTTCACTGAGTTTGAAGGCCGAAACGATGGCGACCGGATTCTCCTGCCCGTCAATTACGCCGGTTTGGAGGGAGGTGTAAACCTCACCCCAGCTCATCGGCACCGCCTGGGCACCCAACTGACGAACCGAGGCCAGATGAACCGGGTTTTCCATGGTTCGAAACTTAAGGCCGGCGAAATCTTTCGGGGTAAGCAGGGATCGTTTGGAATTGGTAAAGTTGCGGAATCCATTTTCAAAAAAAGCCAAGCCTTTGATGCCCGCTTTTTCAACCCCGTCCAGCAAACTGCGGCCAATGGGACCGTCAAGTACTTTGTCCACATGCTCATTGCTGGTAAACAGGAAGGGCAGATCGACCACTCCCATGTCTTCGCTGAAATTAGACATGGGCCCCGTGGCTGTCACCGCCATATCGATGGTTCCCAGCTGCAGGCCCTCCAGCAATTCGCGTTCGCCTTTGCCTAGCCGGCCGCCCCCATAGACTTTGATGACCACCTCACCTTTGGTCGCTTCTTCGACCAGACGGGCAAACTCTTGGGCACCCTTGGTGTACGCGTGGTGATCGGGTGTTACGGTTGCCAGTTTCAGAGTTGTTTTGGCCTGAGCGGGAAGGGCAATGAGCAGTGCGATCATTGCGGCCGCAGCGATTGAAAAAAACTTTGAACTATCCATTCGGGTTCCTCCTTTCCATTTGCGGGTTGAAAGGTGAGAATGACGTCCAGCACCAGAAACGCCATGGTAGAGTGTGAAGGGACGGTAAAAAGCATACCTCCAAAGCGAGAAACGACGTCCGTATCTATAGGCAGCGTCACAAGTCTTTGCCCATTTGCCATTTGAATGAGTGGCATTATAATTCAAATTCAGGTCGGTCGTCGTTAACGCTGTGTATGCATGCGCAAGGATTTTAGTGGTTGCGTATAGTCCCCTCAATAACAGCGCAGGTTACCAACACGCTTTGGTTAAATATAAAAGTCAGCGTCAAAAAGTCAAGCCAAGATAAATGCCCCTCCCCCTTGTTTCAAATTGAAAAAAATGCCATAAATGAAGGTATCAACTCTTTAACAGGAGACCTGAATGAATCCCTTTTCTTTCCCTGGTATCAATGCTTTTTCCTTTGGTGTCGATCGGATTGAACAGTTGGCAAAAGACATTGCCAAGCTCGACCGTGAAACCTCTCGTGTTGTTGTCATCGGTGACATCGGCGTCGCCAAAGCCGGTATTCTTGACCGGGTCCGGGCCGTGTTGGAGCGAGCCGGATACGATGTGGCCGTTTTCAGTGATGTGGCAGGCGAACCAAGTGCCGCTACCATCGACGATGCGGCCGATCTCCTGCGAAGGTATAATCACCCTTTCGTGGTCGGTGTCGGGGGCGGATCGGCCCTCGATATTGCCAAATTGGCCGCCGTTATCGCCGGAGATGAAATGCCGTCGGAAGCCTATGCGATCTGCGCCCGTCCTTTGCCAGAGCCCAAAATGAAAAAGATCTTGATACCCACCACTGCCGGCACCGGATCTGAGGTCACGCGAACCGCCGTTTATACGACCGGCAAGGGAAACAAGGTGTGGACTTGGGGACATGAACTCCTTCCGGACCTGGTTGTGCTAGACCCCAGTCTGATGCTAAGCCTGCCTGCTGATATCACGGCTGCCACGGGGCTTGATGCCGTGGTGCATGCTATCGAAGCCTGTACCTGTCAAAATAGAAATCCTCTGGCCGATGCTTTGGGTCTCCATGCCATTCGGCTGGCCAGTCAACATCTAATGACCGCGATCGAAAAACCAAATAAGATTGAATCGCGCAGCGCGATGCTGATCGCATCCACTCTTGCAGGCTGTGCTTTCAATCAAACCGGAACCGGCGGCGCCCATGCCATTGGTCATGCGCTGGCCACTGTCGCGGGTATTCCCCACGGTCGTGCCGTAACCATCGGTCTGGAGATCATCCTACCACGGAATGCCGAAGCCTGCCCTGAAACCCATGCTGCCGTGGCAGAAGCTCTTGGATATGACAAAAAAGCCGATCAATGCCCAACGGCCTTCAGTCGGCTGATAGACAGAACCGGGATAGACCGTTTACCCTCAGACACCGGTATCCAGCCGGAACTCCTGGCCAGTGTCATGCGATCCCCGGAAAATTTACCGATGATTCAGAACAATGCTTGCCCGATATCGGAGACAGACATCCTTGAATTGGCCCGTCAAATTTTGATTGATTCCATAAAACGATAAGATAAAGCCTGCCGCCAGGCCCATGGGTCCAATTTCGACCTGAATTCGTCTATGGCACCGATCCACCAACGTGAACATCAGAAAAGCCATAAATAATCGTTATAATGATTATATTTAGCTTTGGCGATGGTGCACTTGATTTTTTTCTGAGAAACCTCTATGCTGTCAAAGCATCCCTGATCTTAATCTTTTGCATCAGGAGTGTGCATACTTCAAAGGGGAACACCTGATTTTTTGCAGAATCAGGTGTTCGTCGACCGGAAATTTTGGATAGCCCAACAGAAGTGAGTACGGGCAAATCAGCGATCACCTTCTTAGCCGCGGGGATGAGGCTGGCCGCTGGAAGGGAGCTGGGCCACCGCTGCTTGTGGCCGTTGATTTTTCATTCACCTCAACTTAAGAAAGGAGCAAAATATGACAGCATTGGACCACTTGGAGAAGTTGTTTGCAGAGGGGAAACTCAGTCGGCGACAATTTTTAGCACGCGCGGCTGCTCTCGGATTAACGGCGGCGGTATCACCGGCTTTGCTTTCCAGACCTGCCAGGGCTGCGGCGCCGCAAAAGGGTGGGCATTTTATTCAGGCGCAGACTGGCGGCTCGACAACCGATACCCTGGATCCGGCCACGCACACGTCAAGCTGGAACATCAATGTGGAGCTTCAGTTGAGAAATTGTCTGACGGAGATCGATCACAAATTTCAGCCCCAGCCGGAACTGGCCGAAAGCTGGGAGTCTTCACCGGATGCTAAACGCTGGATATTCAACCTGCGCAAAGGGGTGGAGTTTCACGATGGAAAGTCCCTGGATGCCGAGGATGTGATCTACACCATGAACCATCACCGCGGGGAAGAATCAAAGTCAGCAGCAAAGCCTTACCTGGAGCCGGTCCAGGACATCAAGGCCGACGGCAAACATCGCGTGATTTTCGAACTCAATGCCGGCGTGGCCGATTTTCCATTTATCATGGCCGATTATCATCTGGCCGTGTTCCAGGCCGGTACCAAGGGCAAAGAATTTGAAAAAGGGATCGGTACAGGCGGATATATACTTGAACAGTGGGAACCGGGAGTCTCCGCCATCACCCGGCGAAATCCAAACTATTGGAAAGAAGGCCGCGCTCACTTTGACAAGGTGGAAACCCTCAGCATCAACGATGTCAATGCCCGGACCAATGCCGTCAAGACCGGGCAGATTCACTTCATGGACCGTTGCGAGCGGAAAACGGTCCACTTGCTGAAAAGATCAAAAGGCATTGAGATCAGTGCGGTGACGGCAACATTTCACTATACCATGCCCATGCACACCAAGATGAAACCCTATGACGACAACAATGTCCGCCTGGGCCTCAAGCACGCCGTTAACCGTGACGAGATGGTCAAACGCATTCTGAACGGCTACGGCGAAACCGGAAACGATCATCCCATCGCGCCGGTCAACCGCTATTTTGCCAAAGATCTGCCGAAGCGTCAGTACGATCCGGAAAAGGCCAAATTCTATTTGAAAAAAGCTGGCATGGAAAACCACACCTTTAACCTGCACACGGCCGAAGCCGCCTTCCAGGGTGCCGATGATGCCGCCATACTGTATCAGGAGCATGCCAAAAAAGCCGGCATTAAAATCAATGTGGTACGGGAACCCAGCGACGGATACTGGAGCAACGTTTGGACAAAGAAGGAGTTTTGTATGTGTTACTGGAGCGGGCGTCCGACCGAAGACCTGATGTTTTCCGTGGCCTATGCCGATCCGGCCAATGCGCCCTGGAACGACGCCCACTGGTACCACGAACGCTTCAACCAACTACTGGTGGCTGCCAAGGCGGAACTCGATGAAAAGAAACGGGCCCAGATGTATGCGGATATGCAGGAAATCTGTAAAGATGAGGGCGGCACTATTATTCCCATGTTTGCCCAAATCGTCGAAGCCATTTCCGACAAAGTTGGCCACGGCGACATCTCCGGCCACATGGAAGCCGATGGACAGCGAAATGCCGAACGGTGGTGGTTCAAAAAAGCCTGATATGTGAGACATTCAAAAATCACTGATATGTGAAAGCCGGGATTGGATATCCCGGCTTTTTATTAGGTTTTCTGTACTCTTAGATAAATTTGTTGGAGAGAAACCCCATGAAAATAGCAGATTTGAAAACGTACGTGGTTGAAAATCCGCCCCCCCATTTCGGTGGACGTTACTGGGTATTCCTGAAACTTACGACAGACAACGGCATTGTTGGGTTTGGGGAAGCTTATTCTGTGCCGTTTCACCCCCAGACGGTTGCCCACATGATCGAGGATGTGTTCGAACGCTGTGTCGCGGGATCGGATCCATTTAAAATCGAACGATTGTGGCGCATTGTTTATTCCAGTGGATATACCCAACGCTCCGATCTTTCCATCATGGGTGTGCTGAGCGCTTTTGAGATGGCCTGCTGGGACATTATCGGTAAAGATCTCGGAAAGCCGGTGTATGAGTTGCTCGGGGGGCAAGTTCATGAGAGGTTAAGATCCTATTCTTATCTCTATCCCAGGGAATCAGACCAGAAAAATGTCTACCACGATCCCGAGCTTGCCGCCCAAAGAGCGGCTGAGTATGTAAAGAAGGGATTTACGGCAGTAAAATTCGATCCTTCCGGTCCCTATACAGCTTATGATCCCAGACAGCTGTCCCTGGAGGCCCTGGAGCATGCGGAAAGATTCGTTGAATGCGTGCGTGAAGCGGTCGGCAGCCGATGTGATCTTCTCTTCGGCACCCACGGGCAGATGACGGCTTCCAGCGCCATCCGACTAGCCAAGCGGCTTGAGAAATTTGACCCGCTGTGGTTCGAGGAGCCGGTACCGCCTGAAAATGTCGAGGAAATGGCCCGGGTCGCACGTTCGACCAGCATTCCCATCGCCACGGGGGAGCGGCTTGCCACCAAGTATGAGTTTGCCGGTTTGTTGGCCCGGCAGGCAGCCTCCATTTTGCAGATGGCTCTGGGTAGGGTCGGCGGGATTCTGGAAGCCAAAAAGATAGCCGGTATGGCCGAAGCGCATTATGCTCTGATTGCACCCCATTTGTACTGCGGGCCGATCGAGGGGGCTGCCAATGTTCAGATCGACACCTGCAGCCCGAATTTTTTAATTCAGGAAGGTATTTTAGATTGGGGCGGCTTTCACGCCGAGATTCTCGACGAACCGATTCGTTGGGAAGATGGCTACATCATACCGCCGAACAAGCCCGGTCTGGGGGTCGAGCTTAACGAAGCCGTCGCCGCCGAACACCCCTACACGGGCCAACAGCTTCATCTTGAAATGCTCGACCGGCCGGTTCAGTAATCGAGTTTACTTCAGCCTTAGGGCAAACTTTGATATGGTTGTCAACGATATGATTTTCCTGCTTCACGGTCTGATCCAGATTTCCGCGGTGCGTCTGCAAATTGGTCATAGTATTCTAGTAAAATGGCTGCATCCTTTTTAGATCAAGATGCTGGATACTGGATGCTTGATGCTGGGTGAATAAGGTATTCTGTCGATTTTACAAATAAAAGAAGATCGACTTCCAGTAAGATCGCCTGTATTACACGAGCGATCTCTTTTCCCCGCATCCAGAAACCAGTATCCAATATCCAGTATCGCCTCGCCTCGGTGACGATATATGTTTTTTTTGATTCGACTCTTAGAGTCAAAGCTTCGTCTTTTAGTAAACCATATCCTCTTCGGTGACATTCCCCTTAAACAGGAAATAAGCCCATATTTGATAGGCGAGCACGATCGGCACAAACAGGATCACGACGGCCAGCATTATTTTCAGGGTCTGCGGGCTTGAAGCCGCACCATGGGCAGTCAGGCTGTAGGCGGCATCGAGATTGGAGGGCAGCATTTTGGGATACAGTCCAATGATGCCGTAAAACGTCGTGCCGACAATGGTCACAGCGGAAGAAACCCAGGCCTTGAAGTATTCTGCCTTGGTCAGGAAATACTTCGTTCCCAGCAATGCACCAACTGTCAGAAGAATAACCGCAAACAGAATCGGATTG
>JASFSK010000128.1:0-9690 GCA_050114455.1 Desulfobacterales bacterium
GCGGGGCGCTTGGTGCATTCGGCACAAGACAATGCATGAGGCTCGCGATTTTATGAATGAAAGTTGATTGAATTCTATTTCAATAATAAATCACCCCATTATTCGTAAAAATTTGAAAAGGAGAAGGATGTGAAAATTGAAGTGTTCAAAACAAAAGCGGATTGCAGCCAAGCTGCGGCCGACCGGGGGACTGATATTTTAAAACAGGCGATCAGCGTCAACAGTCGAGCCAGTTTCATTGTCGCTACTGGCGCGTCCCAGTTTGATTTATTTGAATCCTTGACGGAAAAAGAAGGCATCGACTGGCGTCTTACAACCATGTATCATTTGGATGAGTATATCGGTATGCACGCTGATCATCCCGCCAGCTTTCGCCGCTATCTCAGGAAACGGTTGGTCGATATCGTTCATCCGGGGACGGTCCATTTTATCGAGGGTGAAGCGCATGATCCTGCGGCCGAGTGCCAGCGGATAAACCAAATTATATCCCAAGACAAGATTGCCGTGGCATTTGTCGGGATCGGTGAAAACGGACATTTGGCTTTCAATGATCCCCCCGCCGATTTTGATACTGAAGAGCCATATATTATCGTGGAGTTGGATGAAGCCTGCCGGCAGCAACAATTCGGTGAAGGTTGGTTCGCTTCCCTGGATGAGGTCCCCAACACGGCGATATCCATGTCGATTCAACAAATTATGAAATCCGAGGCCATCATCTGCACTGTCCCGAACGAAAGGAAGGCCCTGGCGGTAAAGCAGTGTTTTGAAGGAGAGATTTCCCCCATGCATCCGGCCTCCATCCTGAGGAGACATCCCAATGCGGTTGTCTATCTTGATGAACCTGCAGCGTCACTTTTAAGCTCGATTGGTGGAAATCGGCTCTAATACGTCCTCTAAACTTTATCCTGATCCCATTAAGCTTCCACCTGAATCATCCCGTCACCAGCGGCTTTATGGTCTCAGAGCCGATTTCTGCCATGCGGGCACGCAATTCGGAAAACATCGCCTCACCCTGATACATACCAATAATGGCACCGCCTGAACCGGCAAATTTGGCACTGGCACCGCAACTGCGGGCGGTGTCGACCATGTCGGTTTGCCAGGCTGGCAATTTAAAAATTCCGCGCCGGGTGTTGAAATTTTCATCGATCAAAGCAGAAAGCCTCTCCCATTTACCCGCCTGCAATGCATCACGACCCTGGACGGTCAATCGGCCAAAACGCTTCATCGCATTGACAACCGCTATCTCACCGCTATCATAGCGGCCCCGAATATCGTTGTGAAACGACTCGGTGGGCTCGCTAAGTTCGTTGTGGTAGGCAATATAAATCGGCGGCAAAAGGGCCGGGTCTAGTTTTTGGTATGCATAAAATATAATCCCGTCAACTTCACGTTCGACCGATTTGTCAAAATCCATGTAGACCATGCCCTCATAACATTGAATCACCCGATCCTGTAAACCGGCTGATATGCCGAGTTCCTCCGTTTCCACCGACAGGACCAATGAAGGCTGCTGCTCAATCGGAATCTCAATATGGTAAAAATCCATCAGGCAGCGCAGGGTGGCGACGATAATAGCGCTGGATCCGGCCAAACCGACCTGGCGTGGTATATTGGTCTCATAGCGGACCGAGAAATTTCGATTGTCAAGTTTAATGTTGCGGTCCCGGCAATAATCGACGAAGCGTTTAATGGTTGCCTTGATGAGCCGGATGCCGCCATAATAACCGTGCAGCCGCACGTCCTGGGCCAGGTCATGAACGGAGCTGAAACGGGCACGATCATCGCTTGATTGGACAATCTCGATTGATTCCCACTCATACATCACCACCTCAGCCCAGAAGTTTCGTACGATGATCGAGATCGTTTTGCCGTTGTACCCATCGGAGGGATTGCCGAGGAGTCCCGCCCGGGCATATGCCCGTTTACGAATGATATCCATATTTACAATATGCTCTCCAGATAGGCTCGAAGCGCTGAGCCGTATTTGTCATCTGCCAGGGCAAACTCCACAAATGCCCTGAAATAGGAATCAAAATTTCCGACATCGTAGCGGCGTTCATCCGGACCAAGGCGCATACCATAGACTTTCCCACCACCCCTGATGATCAGACGGATTGCATCCGTCAGCTGATATTCGCCTCCGGCACCGGGCTTGATTTGCTCAAGAGCCTTAAAAATACTGGGTGCAAAGACATATCTGGCCGAAATTACCAAATTGCTCGGTGCCTCTTTTTTGTTTGGCTTTTCGATCACATCTTCGAGTTCAAAACTGTCACCTTCCCCTCTCGGCTTGGCGACGCCGTAATAAGGCACCCTGTCCCGGGAGACCTCTGAAAATGCAATCACCGCCTCGGCTTTCTTCTCCAAAAAGAGTTGGGTCATACGTCTCAGAATGTCACTGCGATCATTCAACCCGATGATGGAATCACCCAATGCCACCGCGAAGGGTTGATCTCCGACAAAAGGCTGAGCACAGGACACGGCATGCCCAAGACCTAATTGGCGGCGTTGCCGGGTGTAAAAATACTGAAGAGGTGCACGCTCGAAGCTGAGTTCAGCTAATAATTCCTCTTTACCATTTTGTCGCAAGAGCTGAATCAGTTCATTATCAAGGTCAAAATGGTTTTCGATCGAAGCTTTGCCCGGGCCCGTAATAAACAATATGCGCCGCATGCCGATGTGGGCCAACTCTTCGACGACATATTGAACCACCGGTTTGCGGCCCACGGGCAACATCTCTTTGGGCTGAGATTTGGTGGCAGGCAAAAGTCGGGTGCCCAGGCCGGCCACCGGTACAACGGCAATTCTGATCTGCATTCTTAAACTCCAATCTTTTTAATCATCGATGGATGGCAAAATACGCTTGAAACGGCGGAAAAATAGATTGCTTTTTATACCAAGTCAATACTCAATTTATGTTTTGAGGCTTGAATTTTATCCCTCAATCATGAAATAATAATTCGTTTTTGCCGAATATATTAAAATAAGGTCTATATGAAATTGAAACGTATCGGTTACCTTCTTTTCAAAGGGATCGTCATTCTTATCGCCGCAGGTGTCATGGTGGTCGTCGCCTTATATCTGTTCCGCGGCCAACTGATTGCGCCTCATATTGAACGATTGCTGGAAAGATCCATCGAATCCCAGCTCAGTATGGATGTGGCCATCGGAAATATCGGTGGATCCTACCTTACCAACTTCGAGGTGACCAATGTCACCACCCTAAAACCGGCTTCTGCCGGTGTTCTGGTTTCATTGGAATTGAGCCGGCTGACGGTATCCTATAATCTGCTGTCATTTTTGAGAGGTCTGAATGCTTTTTTGGGCGATGTCGCTGTTGTGCTCGAGTCCGCCAGGCTGGAACTGGATCTGTCACGGAAGGGAGGTGGCCCACCGACCCCGCGGCAGACGGATGCAACGGGGGTGGTTTTTTTACCGGAGCTGCTTCCCCGAATTCGAATTGAAGACACTTCCGTAGTTTTGCGGGGATCTGGTTATGAAACTGCCTTTAAGGGGATTGCGCTGGAATCCCGTCCCCGCCGCCTAATGACGGACACTATTGGGCTGCGGGTATCGGAATGGAGTTGGCGCCATCCGGCTTTTCAGACGGGAAAAACAGCGGTCTCGGCGGAAATCGAGTATACCCCAGAGAAAATCGCCGTTAAACAGTTGATGCTGGGCAAATCTGAACTGGTGGAGATTTTGCAAATTGGATTGAAGTCCTTACCGGAGAGAATGCCTTTCAAGGCCAATTTGCATGCCGCCGGCGGTCAATTAGTGCTCGATGGCGAGCTCGGTCCTTCCGAATTGTTTGGTCAAATCGAGGCGGATCGTCTCAATCTGGCGCAAATTGCCAGCATTTTTCAACCCGTTCCCGCACTTGAAGGAACCATTTCACTGACGGGGGAGATCACCCTGCCGTTAGAGCAACCGCATGATTTTGTTTCCATTCTGGATCTTCAATTGAACCAGGGAATCATTTACGGATTTGCGGCCGAAAAGCTTAATTTACAGGCTGCAACCAACGACGGCAAAATGCGCGTGGATAAGCTTGATCTTCAAACCGGCAAGAATCTCGTTGAATTGCGAAATGTCAGTTCTTCCTCACAAGCCGTTTTTGGGGCCGATGTCGAGGGTATTTTGCAAAACCTGGCAGGCGGTTTTTCCTTTGACTGCCGGGATATTCCCGCCTTGATTTCACTTGCAGGGGTGGATCTTTCCTCCCAAATCGACACAATGCCGGCCCACAGGCTGTTGCTGAAGGGGAAAGCCGGCGGTGGTGACATTATTATTTCCGGCGGAAGCCTGACCACGGACCAAGGACACATCCGCCTGGACCCATCACGCCTGACAATGCCGTCACTGAACCGCCCCATCAAGGATATCGCGATTCAGGCTGCCATGGATATTGATTTGCCGGACCTGGAGCAGATCGGCCGGCTTTTCAAGATCCACCAGCTGGGCGGAGCCGTTCAGGGGCATGCAACGGTGACCGGCACCGTCGGAGCCCCCGGTGGGACGGCAAGCATCAATGCCAAAGGGGTATCGTTTCAGGGGGTGACCTACGGCGATCTGACGGTGATAGCAAATGCCGATTCCCAGGCAGCAACCATAACGTCGGCAACACTGGTGCGGGGAGGAGACCGTATCACTGGCCAAGGTGAATTTCATTATGCCAATCAAGAGCTTGAGAATGTCAAGCTGGAATTTAGATTGTCCGATCTTTCTTTTTATGCAAACAAATTCTGGCCTGAACATTGGGATATTACCAAGGGGAAGCCTCGAATCGGCGGAAGCATAGCAGGCAAAGCTTCTATCAAAGGTCCTTTGACGATGCCGAGCGGCACAGCCGCCATATCCCTTGGGCAAATGTCTTTTGAGGGGACGCAATTCGGTAATGCCGATATTCGGCTGCGCTCAAACGGCCAAAAAATTACCGTCGAGAATTTCGGTCTGCGTCAGGCGAAGGACCGTATTGATTTGACAGGCGCTTTTGATCTCAACTCCCAGGTTTTAGATGGTCTCAAATTAGATATCGCGATTTCCGATGTTGGCGTATACATAAATAAGTTTTTTCCCCAAAAACAAGCGATGAACGCATCAATCCACGCCAATCTCAAGGCATCTGGGCCTCTCTTGGAGCCGGAGGGCCGGGTTGATATGACGTTAAAAGAAGTGCAGCTCAGTGAGGTCAAGATTTCCAGTGCGATTTTCAAGTTGCGCAGCTCTGGGCGACGGATCCATATCGATCTGGCCCAGGTAAATACTCCCTTGGGTGAGGCGAAGTTAGCTGGAAATCTCTTGCGGGGACCGGCCGATTCGGATTTCGATCTGAAACTTACCGATTTGAGCCTCTCCGGGCAGAAAACCCAACTGGCACTCAAGAAGCCCGGGAATATTCATTTTACCCGCAGGGGTGACTTATCTCTAAAGGATCTATCCTTGGGAGGCCCAAACGGCGATATCCAACTAAATGGATCACTGGTTTCGCAAAAAATAGCCAAATTCGATATCCATATCTCCGACTTCAACAGCCGTGGGTGGTTTGAAACCCTTGTAACTGACCGTTTGGGCTTCAGTGGACTCAATGCAAGGGTCAACGTTATCGGTGCAATGCAGGCGCCTTCTATAACAATCACCGGCGACCTTGCGCAACTTAACAGCTCAATTGATCAGCTCTCCCTGTCTGGCCGTTTTGATCTCTCTTACAACAATAAGGGTATAACCATTCGGCAGTTCCAGTGGCAGGGCGGCCCGGGACAGCAGATTCGTCTTGCAGGCACCATTCCGGTTAATTTGCTGGAAAAACCGCTGCTGAGGCCCGGCTCAATTTCCATTGATGCGCAGGTATCCATCCCCGATTTGGCCGCATTTAACTGGATCATTCCCGATTATATTCCTATGGATGGCGATTTGCAAGGCACGCTGCAGGTAAAAGGCAGCTGGGCGGCACCGACCGGAAGCTTTGTTATCAAAAGCCGGGGGCTAAACGATCCGGCGCACATGAAATCCATTCCGCCCGGTCCCCTTGACCTTGATGGAAACATCCGGCTCGATGGAAAAAACCTTCTGGTTAAAACCATTCAAATCAACTCGCCTAAATTGACGTTTGCCGGCCGGGGCGAATGGACCGGTATGCCGGCCCTATCCGAACTTTTCCAGGGAAAATCTGCAAAACCGACCGGCAATGTTGACTTGAAAGGCAATCTCAGTATGGATGATTTAAGCTGGTTGGCGGCGGCGAATCCCAATCTGCGGCGGGTCGCCGGCCGGCTCCAGGCGGATTTAAGCATGAATGGCCCGATTTTGGACCCCGCAATCGATGCCGTCGTGCGGCTGATCGATGGTGAATTGCGGCCTGATGCGGATGTGCCTTCTTTGCAGGCCCTGAATTTGAATGCCGTGGTTTCCCCGACCGGCGCGCAGCTGGAAACATTTACCGGCGAACTGGGAGGCGCTCCTTTTCAAATTACGGGGTCTGTGACGCGAAACAGTCAAAGCAGTGTCCTGGCAGACCTTCGTCTCCAGGGGGATAATCTTCTTTTTTACCGCAGTGCAGGCTTGAAATTGCGCGCCGATACGGACCTTACGGTCAAAGGGCCTTTGAAGCGTCTGGAAGTGGTGGGTGCAGTGGCGATCACCGACGGCCGCCTGGTGAAATATTTTGACTTTCTAAGCACCCTGAAAGGATCCTCAAAACCGAAGACAGATTTAGGCCTACAGCTTTTTTCCATTCAGCAGGCGCCATTTAGCGATATGGTTTTTGATGTTCAGCTCACATCCAAAAATCCCTTCGCGATTCGCAACAACTTGGCCAGAGGCGCTCTTCGGCCGGAACTCAAGCTAACCGGCACCGGCAAAATTCCGGTTCTGGCCGGGGAAATATATCTCGACCCGACTCGGGTCAGCCTGCCTGCCGGTAGGCTTCTATTCGAGTCCGGCGTGATTCGATTCGATCCCAACCGACCGGATCGGCCGACCCTGGACCTGATTGGCACATCCAAGATGCTCGGATATGATATCACCATGCTGGTGGAAGGGCCTTTCGATGAACCGGTTGTGACCTTGTCCTCAGTGCCGCCGCTTTCCAATGATGAACTTCTATTGCTGCTCATCGCCGGTCAGCAACCCAATACAGAAAACGACGTTCAAGCCGCCCAGCGGCAAAGTATGAATGTTGCTGTCTTTTTGGGCAAAGATTTGATTGCGCGGTGGTTTGGCAGTGAATCGGCGGAAGCCAGTGAATCTATTATGGAACGGTTTGATGTCAGTATTGGCAGAGCCGTGACCCGATCGGGTGAGGAAACCATCGAAGCTCAGTTTCGCATTGCCGATGGTGTCATACGCGATAGAGATAAACTCTATCTGACCGGTGAAAAAGATGTATTTGATTTTTACAATGCAGGAATAAAAATTGTCTTCCGGTTTAAATAAAAGGGTTTCATGCCGCTTCACAACGCCTTGGCTGTGGCGGCTACTTTTTGTGCTTCTGGCAGCCTCGGCGGGCATATTTTTTTTGCAGCGGCATACAATGGCGTCAGAACCTGAGTCTGCAAATTCAAAAACGAAACCCTATAAAATCGTTTTCAAAGGAAGACAGGCCATAGACGAGAGGGCTTTGCGTAAAGCAGCGGTAAATGAGCTGACAGCCTTTGAAAAGGAGGGACAACGTCGGTCGGATATCGATGATGCCGCCTTTCAGATGGAGCTTGCCTACCGCCAGGCCGGCCACGCGTTTGCGACGGTGGATTATCAAATCGAACAGATTGGCAAGGAATCTGTGGTCACCTTTTCGATCGCTGAAGGACCGCGTGTCATCCTCAAAAAAATCGACATTACCGGGAATGCGACCATCGATAGGCAGACGCTGCTACCATTTTTCGAGGAAGGCGCATCAGGTCTCTTCGGACAGGGCCAACTTCTCTTCATAAAGTCCCAAATTGAGTCAGCCTTATCTCAGATCCGTAACTTTTATATCTCCCAAGGCTATCGCGATGTGGTAGTTGGTGATGCCCAATATACTTTTTCCGATGATCGTACCAATGCGACCGTCTCGGTTGCTATCGAGGAAGGAACCCAGTACGTCGTTCACGACATCCTTATTCGGGGAGATCTGATCTCGAAGGCAGAGGATGACCTGAATACAGCTCGTGAAGAATTAATCGGAAAACCATACTTTGCCCGGCGCAGGCTGATATTGCGGAGCCGTTTTCTCGAAATTTACGGGAATCTTGGATACCCGAACACTCAGGTGGAAGTCAAAGAGCAGCCGGGAGCCGAGCCCGGCATGGTGGTGCTGGCTGCAGAAATTGCCAAAGGGCCGCGGGTGACCATTTCTGAGATTATAATTCGGGGCAACGATAGAACCAAGAAAAAGTTTATCCGCAATCGGTTGCATTTGAAACCGGGCGACCGCTTTCGCTTCAAACGACGACAGAAGAGTTTCAGGGACCTGTACAAGACGGGATTATTCTCCAAAGTCGATTTGTATCTTGAAAAACAGGAGGGCACCGATCGATGGCCTCTGGTGGTCGAGGTTACAGAATTACCGGCCAAGGAATTTTATTTTGAGCCGGGCTGGGGTTCCTACGAGCTGCTGCGCTTAAAGGCCGGATTCCAAGAGAAAAACCTTTTCGGTACCGGTCGGATCTTCGGACTGGAGGCCACCGGTTCTTTCAAGGCCCAAAGCCTGGTTACGCGCTTATCCGATCCCTGGTTTCTAAACACAAAAATCAAGGCCGATCTAACAGGGTTCTACAGCCGCCGTGAAGAACCGGCGTTTACCCGCAAAGACCTGGGCGGCAGCCTTTTTTTCACGAGAACTTTAACAGATCGGATCAAGGCCACCGGCGGCTATGGTTTCCGTGATACCGATATCTCGGATATCGATCCGGAGATCGAAGAGATAGATGATGTCACCGACTACGACTATGCCAGCCTCAAGGCCCAGGCAACCTACGACAGTCGCAGCGACCTGTTTTTTCCTCTCGGGGGAATGAGAAGTTTTCTTTCAGCGGAATATGCCGATTCGTTTTTGGGCAGTGATATTCAGCTTGTTCGTTTGACAGGCGGCGTGCGCTATTTCTTTTCGCTGACAAACTCAACGGTTCTGGGCTTACGCTACCGGACCGGTTTGATCGTTCCGGGAAAAGATGATTTTAATTTGCCCATCGCTGAGAGATTTTTCAATGGAGGCGAAAATACGGTGCGTAGTTTCAGACAATCCGAACTTGGCCCGAAAGATGCAAACGGAGATCCGGTCGGCGGGCTGGCAAACAATGTCATTAATATCGAATTGCGTCAGCGACTGGTTGGCAATCTGACCGGATCACTTTTTCTTGACTTTGGTAATGTATCACCGAATCGGACCCGCGATGAACAGGGCAAGCCTCCCTACGACAGCCAGTCCGATATCATGACAGATACACTCAACCAGTATTTCAAAGACTTTCGTACCGGGGTGGGTTTCGGTCTTCAATACCAGCTACCGGTGGGGCCGGCCAGGGTCGATTTTGCCTGGAACCCGGATTGGGATCGTGCCCGTAATGAGGACTTTTTTGTATTCCACTTCAGCGTGGGTATGGCATTTTGAGATTGACGACGACTATCTAATGGGAATGGGCTGAAGGACGGGATCAGAATTCGTAGCGGCTACCCGAAATGTATGGAAGTGGGGAGGGGCGAAAT
>JASFSK010000129.1:0-9614 GCA_050114455.1 Desulfobacterales bacterium
TCAGCGGTTCGCAACGTTTTGCCCATGTTCATCAGGATGGCGCCCCATCGGGTAATCTTGACCGGATCATGGGTGTATATAGAGTCAAGGCCGGCTCTCTCGTGGCGGGGTAGATAATGGATTTGGGACACATTCTGTTTGAGCACTTGCTCGAATTGGACAAATTCCATCAAGGCTTTTTCGTAGTCAGGACAAGCGGTATAATTAAATTCCTGCCAAAAGTTTGCAAGGTTTTGTGGGCCGATGAACGCATCCTGGGGGCGTTTGATGATTACACTTTCAAGTTCACCGACCATGGAGTGGCATCCATACATTTAATCCGTCCCGATTGAAATTTGCGATAACCGATCTCGACCATAATTTCTCATACTTTTTTAGCTTCCCGTTGTAAAGATAATTTTAGCTCATATAAAACTAAACTGCGCTGCCGCCGCTACCTGACGCTTATAAGACTGCCTGGTGTTTCTTTTAGGATCAGACTGGCAGCTAGCGGCCAGCAGCCGTGATTATGAGTAAATGGGACCGCCGAGTTTTATAACCTTTCTTGACCTTTCGAAGCTTAATATGTTACCTGTCCAAGTAAAATAGCAAGACTTGAAGTTTTCAGGAAAGCCAAGCGGTGCAACAATTGTAAGAATTCTCCGGACATTGATTAATCCCCAAATGATCGTAAACTAAATGGTATCCATATTAGCGATTTCAGCACATCCCGATGATGAATCTTTGTTTGCCGGCGGCATCCTGGCAATGTTTGCAGAGCAGGGCAACGAGGTATTCATTCTGGAAACGACCCGTGGAGAAGGCGGGGAAGTCGGCGAGCCACCGTTGACCACAAAAGAGAACCTGGGAGCGTTTCGGGAGCAGGAGGCCCGCAAGGCGGCACGGGCGCTAAACGCTCGGGACATTTTTTTTCTCCCCTATATTGATCCCCATATGGAAATCAATGGTATCGCACGCCCGATCGACGCAACGCTGGAAGAGTTTACCCAGTCAATTGGTGAATATATCAGCAAACTCCAGCCCGACCTGGTCATTACCCACGGCTCCAATGGTGAATACGGCCACCCCCAGCACATCTATACCCATCAGGCCACTCGCCAGGCTTTGGCAACGGAAGCACCGCATACAGCACTGCTGAGTTGGTGTGCATGGTACCAGCCGACGGATTACGAACGAATTTTAAACCAAGATGACCCTGCCGATATCATCAAGGACGTTTCGCCCTGGCTTGAGGCCAAAATTACGGCCACCCTCTGCTATCGAACCCAACACGCTATGTTTCTGCGCAATAGCGGGGCTGTTTCGGTTCGCGATATGGTTAGGCGTACGGAGAGCTTCCATCTTTGGCAGGGATCCTTGCCGACCGATTTTGTCTAAAGACCTGTTTTTCTGCCAAGGCCAAGAAATGATATGAACCCAGCTAGCGACTTTGACAAGATAGTCTGGTCAACCTGCAACGTGAACTGCGGTATCCCCGCCCAGCGAATTATTCAGCTCGCCCGGGAAATCGGCACCGCCAAGCCGGTCTATATCACACAGGGCTGGGGTCCCCAACGCCATGCCGCCGGAGAGCAAAGCGCTCGGGCGATTTGCATGCTTGCGATCCTCACCGGTAATGTGGGGGTGCGCGGCGGCAACAGCGGCGATCGGGAGGGACCTTTTGGCATTGCTTTCCCGGGTATTCCGGTAGGTGAAAACCCGATCAAAACTTCGATACCTTGTTTCATGTGGACCAAGGCAATCGATGACCCCTCCAACCTGACCGAATTGAACAGCGGCCTTTTAGGTAAGGAGCGTCTAGATACGCCAATCAAGTTTATCTGGAATTTTGCCAGCAACACCCTGGTCAATCAACACTCCGACATCAACCGCACCAAGCGCATTTTGAGCGATGAAAAAAAATGTGAGATGATCGTGGTTGTCGACAATATGATGACCGCCAGCGTCCGCTTTGCCGACATCGTGCTTCCCGCCACGAGCAGTTTTGAGGAAACTGATCTGAGCTATCAGAGCTACGGGATGGAAATGGGTGCCCTGATTCTGCGCCAACAAGCCATCAAACCTTTGGGTGAATGCCGCACCCTATACGACATCTGCGCCCAGGTGGCCCTGCGAATGGGGGTGGCAGAGGCGTTTACCGAGGGACGCAGCCATGACCAATGGGTGGAATACATGTACCATCAATGCCGCAAGGTCAAACCGGAATTACCCGAAGACTACCTGGATGCGGTAAAGACAGGTCTTTTCAAATGGGACCGTCCGGGAAAACCGCGGGTGGGAATGAGAAAATTTCGGGAAGACCCCGTCAGATATCCCCTGAACACACCCTCGGGAAGGGTCGAAATATTCTCGCCCCGGCTGTGGCAGATGGCCCGAACCTGGGAATTGCCCGAAGGAGATGTGATCACCGCCTTGCCCGAGTATCATCCCACCTGGGGTGATCCGGACGGTGACCACAATCCTGAATTTCCCCTGCAGTGTGTGGGGCATCACTACAAGCAGCGCACCCATTCATCATACGGCAATAATCCCTGGCTGGCGGAGGTCGCGCCTCAAATGGTTTGGATGAACACCCTGGATGCCCGGCAGCGCGGCATCAAACATGGGGATAAAGTGCGTATCTTCAACTCTTATGGGCAAACGATCGTTCGGGCCAAGGTCACGCCCCGGATCATGCCAGGGGTGCTGTCACTGCCCCAGGGCGCATGGCACCATGAGGGCCCCGGGGGTGTGGACCAAAACGGCTGTATAAACGTACTGACCCGTCAACGGCCTTCGCCGATTGCCAAAGGCAATCCCCAGCATTCCAACCTGGTGCAGGTCGAAAAGGCAGGAGAGAGGAAGTGATGCTCAAAAAGCCCGCATTTTTCCTAGACGTCCAAATTTGCACCGGTTGTAAAACCTGCATGATCGCTTGCAAGGACAAAAACCAACTACCCATGGGGATTCGCTGGCGGCGGGTGGTGGAATTTGCCGGCGGCGACTGGGTTCGCCTGGTAGATGGAACCTTCAGTCAAAACGTGTTTGCGTACTATGTATCAGTAAGCTGCAACCACTGCCAGGATCCTATTTGCGTGCAATCCTGCCCCAGTACGGCAATGTCTCAGGATGCCCACGGCATCGTCACCGTGGACTTTCAGAAATGCCTGGGATGCCGCTACTGCGAATGGGCCTGTCCATACTCGGCGCCCCAATTCGACGATGAGCTCGGACAAATGACCAAATGTGATTTTTGTCGGGAAGAACTCGAGAACAACGGTGTTCCAAGCTGTGTTGCCGCGTGCCCCACCCGCGCCCTGCAGTTCGGAGAATATGATGAGCTGGCGACCCTTTACGGCCCCAGCCTAGCCATGGCTCCAATGCCGCCTCCGGAACTGACCGAACCCAACTTCATCCTGGAGGCCCACCGGAATGCCAAACCCGGACAGACCAGGGCCGGCAACCTGTGCAATCCCGAGGAGGTCAAAGATGCCTAATTGGAGTTTGGTCTGCTTTACCCTGATGATCCAAAGTGCTATCGGTCTGGTGTGGGTCAGCATTATAAGTCGCTGGTTTGGCGGTGCAGAGCGATCCCATTTTTTTATCTGGTCCATGCTCACAGCCCTGATTCTAACGGGCCTTGGACTGATTGCGGCCCTGACCCATCTGTCCAAACCGAGATTGGCACCCCATGCATTGCGCAATCTGACGGCGTCATGGCTGAGCCGAGAGATCCTGTCGGTCCAGGCCTTTGCCGGAGCGCTGCTATTATCGTTGTTTGCATCGCTGCTGGAAAGCCCGGCCTTACTGGCACTATTGGAGGTCGCAGCCTGTTTGCTGGGCGGGGCGGCAATGGTCACCATGATCCGGGTTTATCTTCTCAAAACGGTACCGGAATGGAATTCCTCGGCCACCCTGTTGGAGTTTGCGGGCAGCGCCCTGCTTTTGGGCGGGGCTTTGGGGGGTGCATTCGCCTTGCTTGGCACTCCACATCCCTTGGGATGGAAGACAGAATTTCTCACTGCCGGAATCAGTATGTTGTTAGGCCTAATCTTGAAGTTGACAGCCATATCTCCGGCTGTGTCGGCCGAGGAGGCCGCCCGTACCCAAACCTGGTATGCGCCTTCGAGTACGCTTGTTTCTGTTGGTCGCGTTCTGAGCATTCGCATCGGGCTATATTTGGCCGGTCTGACATTGATACCGGTTGCTATGGCGAAATACGGTCCAGCATGTTTGTGGGCCGTTCTTTCCCTGACCTGCCTCGGCGTCGGGGAAGTGGTGGGAAGACGACGCTTTTACCAGGCATACCGCCGGTTCGGCATTTAGTATGGTGCACCGGCAGTGGCCAGTGGCGGCCGGGAAAAACAAAAACCATAGGTTCAACCCCATTATCGTTTGCTCCTTCTTAAGTTGATCAAAATGAGAACCATATTGGCATCTACTCCCCGGTTCAATGGGTGTTGATATTGTTTATCGGCCTTTTCGGTACTGTTTTCTCCTTTAAGTTCTATTTCAATGGAATCGTACGGGTTACGCCAATACATGCCAGTTTGACCACAGCGCCCGAACCCTAATCACGGGGTTATTGCCGCTGTTTTCCAGGCGAAGCCAGGTCCCCTTTGCAGATTGTGGGAAGTTTGATGGTTCTGGTGTCGATGATTATTTTGCAGATGAACACTACCGGGCAGCAAATTTTTCAATTGAGGATTTAAAAATGGTTGAGTTCAATCAGAGGGCTCCGAATTTTAATCTTGAAGATGATACGGTAAGCAGAATTTTGGAGGGTACGGCAAAAGAGACCGGGGAAGCTTTCTTTGCAGCGCTGGTTGAAAATCTTGCCAAAGCGATGAAAACCCATTCCGCATGGGTCACCGAATACATTGAAACATCCGAACAACTGCGGGCACTGGCCTTCTGGGCTGATGGAAAATTGTTCACCGATATTATGGTTGATATGGATCAAGCTTTTCGATAAATTGCCGATATATCGCTTGAGAATTTGCATTCAGCCCTTATTATTTTAACTTTTTTCAATCTTATTCTTTTGGTCGGGAGGCAAATGAACACTATCATCATCAGTGATCTGCATATTGGATCACAATACCTTCAATCCCGAATCTTAAATGAATTTCTTGGAACACTTCCCGGGGATCATGAACTCATCTTGAACGGCGATATCGTCGATCAACCTTATTCAAAAATGAAACCATCGGATCAGCAGATTCTTGATCGCATTGAGCAGATTTCTATGAGTCAGAAAGTGGTGTGGATCCGCGGTAATCATGACAACGGCTATACCCCCGCCGGGCTTGGAAAGATCAAGGTGACTGGCTCGTACAACATTGGAAACAGACTTTTAATCACTCATGGGGACGATTTTGATGAAATCATGCCGCGAAGCCGAGTGTTCATGAAAGCCTTCAAATTGATGCACAACCTGAGAGTCAAGCTGGGAGCCAAACCGGTTCACGTAGCGGAATATGCCAAAAAATGGAAATCACTTTATAATGTGCTGCGAAAAAACGTCGCTTCAAATGCGGTCGATTGTGCGGAAGAAAACGGGTTTGGAGCCGTTGCCTGCGGTCATACCCACTTTGCGGAAGATTTGATTCTTAATGGTATCCGATACCTGAACACCGGTGCTTGGACCGAGCTGCCCGCCCATTACATTCACATTACCGCAAGTGATATCACTTTGAACAGAGTGGACCCATCGTCCCTGGCGGATCGATGGAAATCTGTCTCATCGAGTCATACGGCAACAACATTACCGCATCATTCAACTTCCGGTACAACTTACGATGTCGGGCGAAGCACAACCGAAATTGCACCTTAGCCATTTTACCTATTTATTATTTCGTACCAGCATCAACGTATTGCCGGTGACACTCAGACTACTCAGCAACATCGCCCCGACCGCCACCAGGGGACTGAGCAGTCCGCTCATGGCGATGGGAATGCTGACGGCATTGTAAAGGTAAGTAAAGGCAAGATTCTGAGATATTTTTTTGTTGACGAGTCTGGCAAAAATAAAGAATTCAAGTAGTTGAGAGGGTTCACCTCGCATCAAGGTGATGTCAGCCGTCTCCCTGCTTAGCTGACCGCTTGAATGAACGGCAATGGAAAGATCCGCCTGCACCAGCGCCGGTGCGTCATTGATTCCGTCACCAACCATGGCGACCCGATATCCTTTTTGCTGCAATTCGACGATAAAACGCGATTTATCCCGGGGCAATTGACTGCCAAGGGATCGCTGAATACCGATTTTTTTTCCGACGGCCCTTGTGGTCTGCTCGCCGTCGCCGGACACCAACGCGAGGTAATATCCCTTGTTGTGCAAATTTTCGATGGTCACAGCAGCATCTTTTTTAAGCGCATCACCAAAAACGAATATGGCAACCAGTTGGCCGTCAACTCCCAAATAGACAAAAGAATGATTGGCGGTTTCATTTACGGCTGGTTCATTCTTCAGGGCTATCGTTTCATTCAGTTCCTCTTCCAGAAATTCCGCCGAACCGATTTTGAATGTTCGGCCATCTGCCTCGCCCCGGATGCCCTTATCATCATGCTGGATATTGGTCAGAGCCAGGGGCTGGATATTTTTGGTTTTGGCCTGGTTGGTAATTTCAATTGCGATAAAATGTTCTGAATTCTTTTCCAGGCCGGCCGCCCATGCCAGGGCCTGGTCTTTGCCCAGTGGCGCATCGCAAATGATATCTAACAATTTCCAACGCCCGGTGGTGATGGTGCCGGTTTTGTCGAACACAACCGCGGTCACCCGTTCAGCCTGCTCGAAGGCCTTGAAATCCCGCACCAGAATACCCTTTTTCCCGGCTATTGAAATCCCCGCCACCCGGGCCAGGGGTATGGCGATGCCAAGAGCACAGGGGCAGGATATGACCAAAACGGTGACAGCACGCAGGATTGAAGCTTCCAGCGAGATTCCCACCATCAGGCAAACGAATGCCGTTCCTGCTGCCAGCATGATAATAATTGGAACGAACCAGTGTAAAACAGTGTCTGTTTTTCCTTCCAGCGGTGTTTTCGTCATCAAGGTCTTTTCAATGATGGCGATCATCTGACCCAAGGTAGAGTTGGCACCAACCTTTTGGGCGTTGACCTTGAATGATCCCTTTATGACGCGGGTACCGCTGCGCAAGGTGTCTCCGGGTTTCTTTCTGATCGGCAGCGCTTCACCGGTCAGGGAAGATTCATCCACCGTGCCGTTGCCGTCCATCACTCGGCCGTCGGCGGGGATAATTTCATTTTCATCAATTCGAAAAACATCTTTTTCAGAGAGATGATCGGCACTGACATAGCGGCCGGCCGGAAAGTCATCCGTGCAAATTCGTACTTTGGACGGTTTCAAGGAAAAAAAATTCTCGAGCCCCTCCAACACGCTGCCCTTGGCGCGGCGTTCCAATGTTTTACCCAAAAGAACGAGAGTGATCAACATGGCGGCCGTGTCATAATAAATGTGAATGCTGCCGGCAAACAGGTTTACCGTGCTGTAGACGTAAGCACTCACGGATCCCATGACAATCAGCGTTTCCATACTAAAGGCGGCATTGGTAAGGCCAAACCAGGCCTTTTTAAAGAATTCGAAGCCACCATAGACAACGACAACGGTTGCCATGACAAAGGCCGGCCAGGATAATTTATAGATGGTGTCCCGGCTGTATTCAGTAAAAAAACCGGAATACAGTGCATATGACAGCATCATAATGTTCATCGTCAGAAAAGCCGAGACAGCGAAACGAGTAAACTCCCTGCGACGTTCAAGCGCATCCCGGGATGCATCGGGCTCCGCCGCCCGGTAGCCTAATTTCTTGACGGTGTCGATAATCCGGTCCGGCGAGGTTTTGATGGGGTTATAATTAACCTGAAGTCGGTCGGTTGAAAAATTGCAGACCGAATTGATTATTCCCGGTGTTTTTTTTAGAGTTTCATCAATTAGCCAGGCGCAAGCCGGGCACCACAGATTGCTAACTTTGAGATTGAGGCTTAAGACGCCTTCCGCAGAGGTTGTCGAGTGAGGGGTGCGTTTCGTTGGTTCGGATAGGCCAGTTGGGGATTTGTTTGATCGACGGTTATCTGCATGCGAAGAAAGGAGGTCCGCTTCCGATCGAGGTATGATGCCCAATTCCTGGCATTGTTTGAAAAGCTCGGATTGCCGGAATGTTGTTGGATCACTCTCACCGGTAGCCTCCATCAGAATGCTGAATACCTGGAGGCAGCCAAGGCAGCAGAATTGATAGGTCCGGGCTGCATGGACTGCCGTGTGTCTTCCGGCACGCAGGGCGAGTCCGCAAAGATTGCAAACATCAGCGGAGTTTTTTGATGATAGTTCCACGATATCGGAGGGGGTCGAATCAGGCACGGTCTAAATGCATCGGTGGCGTTCACGGCCCGACCGACAGCCGGTGAACAGGCCTAAATCTATCGTTAAAATTCCTGTTCTCCGGGCCGGAATTTCCAATGGGCAGCTAGCGAAGGCCAAGGGACTTCATAAACGCGATGACATGCCAGCGATCGTCAATCGTAACCGTGGTTTGCAAGGCCGGTTGACGCTTGCCGGGAATACCATAACTGACGGTTTTAAATAATTCTCCCTCGGGTTTGGATTGAACCTCGGAACTGCGCAGATCAGTGGGCAGTGGATAGAAACTTTGACCGACGGTGCCATTGCCGTCGTAATCGTAACCATGGCATTGGGCACAATAGGTCAGGTAAACGGCTTTGCCCCGGGCAATCACCGAAGGATCGGTTGTATTCAGCGGGGATTTCAGGTCAACACCGGGCGTTGCGCGGTAGATGGCCTCACCGGAGCTGACCGGAATAATTCCTGCTTCCATATTAAACAGCGGTTCTTCATGGGGTCTAACGGCTGGGGTTTCGCGCATGCGGCCATATATAAAATTGTTGTCATAGTACATCAACGCTTCGTACGCCCCATACAGGACGATGGCAACCACGATGAAAAAACCAATTATTTTTTTCATTTAATCAACACCCTGGAAACGAATAATGTATAAGTGTGATGGATTTTCTTCTTCGCCCAAGCCGCCCTTGACATGCTGGGCGTAGGGCAGCGGGTGATAGGGATCATTGATGGCATAAGCCGATTCACCGGGGACATCGAGGATGGGGCGATAATCCCAATCGGGCTGTCCGAGATCACCGATCACCGTATAGGCCAGCCAGCCTTTGAATGCCACCCACCCCACCATCAAAAAAACAAGAAACCATGTTTTGACTGCGGATGATTCGTGTCCATGCTGTTCCATCAGATTTTCACCCTTAAAAAACCGATTAGAAGAATATAGGCTAATACCCAGGCAATCGTACCGAAGATGATCAAATATGCAAGCATCGGAAATGGGGCGTTGCGCCCTTCGATTCCGCCGGGATAACGCTCGATGATACGGGTTTCGCGTTCGGCAGAATCCTTGCGGTAAATGTGGTAAAACCCCAGACCGATAACAAACAGCGCGATCGTGGCGATTGCTGGGAACAGATACATGAAAAAATGTTGGATACCCAGAACTTCGAAATATCTCATTGCTTATTTCCTTCTACAAGCGAACACCAAATACGTTGAGCGAATACCGAATGGGAGTCGACGCCTTGTCCGA
>JASFSK010000130.1:0-9612 GCA_050114455.1 Desulfobacterales bacterium
GTCGCGCCGGAACCTGTGGATTCTCGATGGTGGTATCCGGTTGGTGGAATTGAAAAACTGGCTGGGGGAGCAGTCTCGAGAGATTCGCCAGACGGTTTTGGCCCAAAAACTGGTTCCCAAAGAAGGAACACTGGATTTTCTCATCTTTGACTGTGCACCGGGATGGGATCTGTTGAGCGTCAATATTCTCATGGCAGCCGATGAGGTGCTTTGTCCGGTGGCTTTACAAGGGCCTTCCCTACAAGGATTGAAAACATTTTTCCGCTATCTACAGTCCGCCCAAAAGTTAAATCTCGATTTGCGTCTTGAGTATATCCTCCCGACCATGTTCGATCGCAGAACCCGTCATAGCCATGAAATATACGAGCAGCTCAAGAAATATTTCAAACGATACGTTTGCGATCCCATCCATTACAATGTGCGGTTGTCCGAAGCCCCTTCAGTAGGACAGACCATATTTGAATATGCGGCCCGTGCCCAGGGAGCCACCGACTATAAAAATTTAATCGAAAGGATAATAGACTATGGTGACCGGCAGAAAAAAAATGCCTGAATTTTTTACTGAAGATGGTATCGATCCGGTTGAATCGGCCACAGGAAAACGAAAGCGCCTCAATGATAACTCTGACGCGTCTTCTCGAAAGACAGCTTCAAGAGGGACATCGACCAAGAAAAAGGCCGGTTTTTATCTATCCATGGATGTCCTCCATAGATTTAATTACAAATTTTACGAACTCAAACTGGCAGGCGTCGCCGTTGACAACAAGTCCGCTTTGCTGGAACATGCGCTGATCTTTGCTCTGGATGATCTGGATAAAGGCGCCAAGAGCCGGGTGCTGAAAAGATTGCGTGATTGATTACCCTGAACCGACTGGTTCGTCATCGGGCTGTTTTTTTCTGCGTCCAAAGACAATTATTGAAAATTAGTCAATCTACCGGGCATGATTTCAAAGGCCTCCATCATTCGAAGTCAGTATGTCCGTTCAGTTCCGGTTCATATCCCAGACGTCGTGAAATCCTCAGTGCGAATTCCCCAATAATATCCCCGAACTCATCAAAACGTTCGGGTTGCAATCGATCTGAGGGCCCTGTAATCCAGATGGAGGCGATCGGTTCCAGTTTGTGGTTAAAAATCGGGCAAGCCACGCAGTGCAGATTGATAATTTCTTCCGCCAGATCGGTTGCATACCCTTTCTTCCTGGCCTCTTTTAAGGATTTTAGGAATTGTCTCTTGGTAATAATCGTGTTTTCGTTGAATCGGGTGTACGTGATCGTTTCAATTATTTTGCGTTGGTTGTCCTGTTTCATGTAGGCTAGAATCGCTTTGGCGGGTGCAGCCGTGTGCAGCGCAAAATTGTGGCCAGGATCGACCATTACCTTCAATGGTTGAGTGCTCAAAACCTGCTCCAATATGACACCCCTGTTTCCAACGAGTGTGCCGAGCAGAACGGTCTCGTTGACCTCATCTCTGAGTTCCCGCATGACGTCGATCGCCTTTTCCACCATGTGCGCTTCACCCACAGCGGAATAACCAATGGCAAGAAATTTTGCCGAAAGCTGATAAAGCCGGTCGGTTTCAATGATGTACCCTTTGCTGGCCAGGGTTTTCAAAATCCGAAATACGCTGTTTTTAGGATAGCCCAATTTATCGGCAATTGCTGTAATGCCGCAGCCTTTGGGCTGTTTGGCTAAAAATCCGATAATTTCAATCGCCCGATCCAAACTTGGTATGATGTAGTTGTTTCCCATTCGGCTCACCGTCATTTATTGGCTACCGGTTATAAATCACCCTGGTAAAATACACCAGGCCTCGATAATAATTTTAAATATATAGTCTTATGTTTTATATATGTCAACAAATTATTTCAAAATATAAACCCGATTTAACTAAAAGTAATTTAACTATTCAAATTCAGAATATAAAAAAATTCAGTTATATATATTTTTTCAGATATATATACATGTTTTTTAGGTTTCAAATATAATTTAGCTTAAACATCAACGAAAAAATATTATTCATTTATTTAAAATAATTGTTGACATATATAAATTTACGTTTTATATATCAAAAAAATTTTTGAGAATATTCAGTTAAAAACCCACTGGCAGTCGCTGGAGCCGAACAAATACGCGATGGGTGATACCACGCAATGCTTGATGACGCTTAAAGAAGATGGTAAAGCTCGTTCTATTGTCGCCTCCAACAATGACTTTCTTCAGTATTCAAAGAACATTTTTAACCCCATATCTGTTTTGTTAAGGGCCGAGCAATTAAAAAACGACATTTCCAGAAAGGAGGTAGATAAAAAAGGATCCAAGGCAAGAGAAAGCAAAAACAAAAATCGACTTTAGCCATCAAGGAGGAAGAGAAATGAAAAAGACAATCTTATTGATATTTGCCGTGTTCGCTTTTGCCGTCACATCGTATGCAGACAGTGTAAAGATTGCTTATTTTGTATCCGATTTAAAGAATGGATTCCATCAGGCCCAATCCTACTGGGCCAAAAAATACGCCAAAGAAAAATATGGCGCCGATGTCCAGGTCTTTGATGGGAAATCCGACGTCGCCACCATGACCGCCAATGTTGACCAGATGATTGCCCAGGGCATGGACATGGCAACCCTTCACATCTGGCAGGGTGATTCTGCCAAACCCGGCTTGGAAGAAGCTCTCAAAAAAGGCATCATCCTGGCCAGTTACTTCGATCAAATGCCGATTAACATACCGGTGGTCAGACCGGGAGAAGCTGAAATTTCATTTCAAATGGGAAAAATTGCCGCCGAGCAGTGGATCAAAGCCCATCCCGATAAACCCATCAAAATGGTTCAACTCGGCTGGCCGGATAATGAAGCAGTTGCAGAGGGCCGCACGGTTCCATTTGTCAAGGGTGTCCTGTCGGTGGCCCCCGATGCGATAGATCTCGGCTGCATGGATGCCAGTCGCGGTCCGGATGTCGCCAAAAAAACCATTCAAGACTTGGTCCAGGCCCATCCTGATCTGTGCATCATCTACTCTGAAGCTGCCAACCTGACCGACGGTACCATGCCTGGATTGCGGGCGGTCGGCCGCGGAAAAATGAAAGACGGCGTACCCCTGACGGAAATCGTGATAAGCGTGGACTGTCCGGAAAATGAGCTATATGAAGTCTTCGATCCAAGTTCCTCCCTTAAAATGTCCATGGGACTGCCACCGCGCGAAACCGGCATGGGTCGGATCGACAACCTGTTCGCCATCAAAGAAGGAAAGATCAAACAAGTTGATCCGGCCAACCGTAAACCCATCTTTATCCCCAATTCCCTGATCGGCTATTGGAGCATGAGCCCGGAAGAAGCCGTCAAATGGTACAACGAAGAATTCCAGGCCAATGTTAAAATGCCAACCTACTAGTAAATTACATTAAAGCGAGTCGTATTTAAACGTGTGATTTATCTTCTCGCGGGAGGAAGCCGCCACCATGGCTTCCTCCCCCTGAAACGCTATCACAGGGAGCAATTCATGAGTGCTGTTCTGCTGGAAATAGAAAACTTGACCAAAGAATTTCCAGGCGTTAGGGCCGTTGATGATGTCAGCTTCACTATCAACAAAAACACGGTTCACTGTCTGGTCGGAGAGAACGGCGCCGGCAAATCCACCCTGATCAAAATCCTCACCGGTGCACTTGCAAGAACGGCCGGCACCATCCGCATGAACGGCAAGGAATACGTCGCGCATAGTCCAAGGGATGCCAAACAAAAGGGCGTCAGCACCTTGTTTCAGGAGTTAAACGTCGTCGATCAGCTCACCGTCGAGGAAAACCTGACCCTGGGCATGGAGGATACCAGATTTGGTTTTTTAAGAAATACCGCCAAAATAAAAAAAATGATCGAGGTCCTAAAAACCATCGAGCCCTCCATCAACCCCGGCCAGCGGGTATTGGAGTTGAGCGTCGCCCAGAAACAGATGGTGGAGATTGCCAGAGCCGTGGCGTCGGAGTCGGACGTTATCATTATGGATGAACCCACCGCGGCTATTTCGGAAGAAGAAATTCAACGGCTGTTTATCATTATAAAGGGCCTCAAGGCTAAAAATGTAACCGTCATCTACATCTCCCACCGGCTGGATGAAATATTTGAATTGGGCGACACCGTTACGGTGCTGCGTGATGGAAAGCACATCGAGACCAAACCCATCACAGCGGTAAAAGACCGCGCCGAGCTCATCAAGCTGATGATCGGCAAAACTGTCTACGAACAATACGTTGAAAGGGATCTGACAGGTGCTGAAAACTTGCTGGAGGTGAGAAATCTGAGCAACAAAAAACTCAAAGACATATCCTTTGAGGTCAAACGCGGCGAAATTGTGGGATTTTACGGGCTTGTGGGTGCCGGCAAGTCCGAGTTGGCCCGCGCCATCTACGGCGCGGACAAATACACCGGTGACATTGTATTCAAAGGTAAAAGACTTGAACATCAACCGGACAAAGTGATCAGCGCAGGCATCGCAATGGTGCCCGAAGAACGGAGATCCCAGGGGCTTTTCACGCTATTGACGATCAGAAACAATATTCCCGTCATGAACTTGGCTAAGATATCTAAAATGGGGTTTATCAACGCCAGAAAGGATATGGATTCCTCATTGGAGTACATCAAAAAGCTGGGAATCATGACCAGCAGTTCTGAGAAGGAAGTTGCCAAACTCTCGGGCGGAAACCAGCAAAAGGTGGTGTTTTCCAAATGCCTTTTTGCAGATGCGGATCTACTTATTCTGGATGAACCCACCCGAGGGGTCGACGTGGGGGCCAAGAGTGAAATTTATAAAATAGTGCGCCAGTTGTCGCAGGAGGGCAAGTCCATCATTTTCTGCTCCTCCGAACTGCCTGAAATCCTGAACATGTGTGATCGGATCTTTCTGCTCTACGACGGCGATCTAAAAGCCGGACTGCCGAACAGCCAAGACATCGACAGTGAAAAGCTGCTTCATATTTGCACGGGAGGCGAGTAATGCCGGGACGAAGAACAGCATTTGGTAAAATGAGCAATGAATCGTTTATTGTTTTGTCAATGTTCGGCGTGTTGATCATCTTCTTCATTGCAGCTTCATTGTTTGTGCCCAGATTTTTCGACATCCATACGATTTCCAACCAGCTCTCACAGCAGGCGGAATTGATCATACTATCCATTTTCGTGACGTTTCTGATTATCAGCGGCAATTTTGATTTATCCGTCGGCGGCGTCGTGGGGTTGGGCGCTGTCCTTTCGGCCTATTTCTGCCAGTCCCCTACCGGTGCCGGCATGGAACTGGCCCGTGGTCTTGGTATGCCTTACGGGGTTGCCATCCTGGCAACCCTTTTTTGCTGTATGTGCATCGGCGCCATCAACGCCTTTTTTGTCACCCGATTGAAAGTGGCATCCATTATCGTCACGCTGGGGACCATGTCTCTGGCGCGGGGCATTGCGTTGATTATTACCCAGGGTTCCCAACGCAACGCCGGACTGCCCTATGTATTTAAAAAATTCGGTGAATTTTCCCTGATCGGCACCATCAATGCCTCAGTTATTTTAATGGTCATATTTGTCATTATTGCCCTGATCATAGAGAAGAAAACGGTTTTTGGCCGCAGAACCTATTACATTGGGGCAAATCCGGTCGCCGCCAAACTATCCGGTATCAAAGTCGAAAAACACATATCGATCCTTTATTTATCGAGTTCATTTCTGGCCGGGTTGATCGGCGTCATCATGGGGTCCATACACAATGCGGGCATCTCCAGTCTGGGTGAAGGATTTGAATTCGATGCACTGGTCATCACCCTGTTGGGCGGGACCAGCATCAATGGCGGATTCGGCTCGGTCATGTGTGCTGTCGTCGGCGCATTTATCCTCGGCATTGTTTCAACATCATTAAACATGTTGGGCTTGTCGCCGGATATCCAGACGATTGTAAAGGGCGGCATCACGCTGATTGCAATTCTATCCCAGCGTTTTGCATTGGACCGCAGAACAACCTAGTAAAAAATTGACTATTGAAATATTCAATCATGATATGAGGGCTGCCAATAATGGTAATACAAAGCAGGTTCACATGGACGACCTTTAAGAACATCTTCGTGTTCCTTGTGCTGGCTTTGATCGTCATCGGCTTCAGCACGGTGTCTTTAAATTTCTTAAATCCGGCCAACATCATCAATATTCTGCGTATGTCCGTACCGATATTGCTGGTCAGTTGCGGAGCCACACTCATCATGGTCGCCGCCCAGATTGACCTGTCGGTGGGCAGTATGGTCAGTTTAAGCGGTGTCGTCTATTGCATCCTGTTGAAAAACGGATTCGGATTCCTCGCGGCAACCCTGTTGACCCTGGGCCTGGGAGTTTTGATGGGCTACATCAACGGCCTGCTGGTGATGAAGCTGCGCATTGTACCGGTCATTGCCACCCTGGTCACTTTGTATTTGTTTCGCGGCATAGCCTGGACCTTGACCCCGCGACGCATTGGTTTGATTAAAGGCAACATGCCGGAGGGTATCAATGACTTCGCCCGTGCACCCATCCTTTTGGGTCTGCCGGCAGCATTTTGGGTCGCGGTGGCGGTCGTCATCATTATGGTCATTATTCAAAAAAGGACGGTGCTCGGCAAGTATACCGCGGCCATCGGCGGCAACATGACCGCAGCGGAATTATCCGGCATCAATGTTGTTTGGACCATTTGGACACTGTATATGATCACCGGTTTTCTGGCTTCCATTGGTGGCATTGCCAGAGCCAGCTATCTGTCCATGGGAGATCCAATGACTGGCAATATGATGGAGTTGGAGGTTATTATTGCCATTCTGCTGGGTGGTACCCGTTTTTACGGTGGCGAGGGGTCGGTATTGAAGACGGTTGTCGGTGCCCTGATCATCATGTGTGTGACGATCGGAATGACGGTATTGTGGATTCCCCCCTACTGGCAATCCTTTGCCAAGGGCGTTGTCCTCGTGGGAACGGTCGCCGTATACACGCTGATATCCAGAAAGGTTGAGGAATAAATTCAGAACTGCTGATGTGTCCTAAAATCTGATGCAACATAAAGGTAAATAACTCCGTTCTAAAAATTAAAATCTGAGCAGCTTACTGATTGACAAATATAAAACGTCGTTCTAAATACCTGATTAATTATTTCGGAACGCCAGGCGTTTTCAGCCAAGGCGTCGATGCCGGATCTAACCTTAATATCAGGAAGGAGGTGATACGCAATTCATGGCAATGATGCATTGATCGTCATAGATTTGCAGGGCATCTGCATACAATGCATTAGCCTATCAATAAAAGACAAGCTTAGGATTTGATTTGACGGTGAGTCGGATATTTAATTTTTACCAAAGATAGGAGGAAAACAATGAAGAAACTAGTCATCGCAGTTCTGATCGCTTCCCTGATGGTCTTCGTCGCCGGTTCCACATTCGCTGAAAAGTCACCTTTCCAAGGTGATCCGAATGAAACCTACTACATGTGCGTTATGGTTTCCGGGGTAGAGTACTGGTTTCCGGTTTATGAAATGTTCAAACAGGCCGGCCAGCAGCTGGGGGTTAAAACGGTCTACACCGGTACTCCGGAATATGACGTCAACAAGCAACTGGCTGTGTTCGAGCAAATTCTGGCCAAAAAACCGGCCGGGATTTTTCTGCATCCGATGAACCCGGACCCCTTCATTGAACCGATCAACCGGGCTTACGAAATGGGGATTCCGGTCGTCACTTTCGCCGCGGACTCTCCCAACAGCAAACGTGTATCCTATATTACTTCCGACAATGTTCGCGAAGGCTACTTTGCTGCCGACAAAATCGGGGAGCTTCTGGGTGGTAAAGGCGAAGTCGCAACCCTCCAAAACCCCGGCCAGGACAATCACGATCTGCGGGTCAAATCGTTTATCAAACGTATCGAAACCAAATGGCCCGATATCAAAGTCGTTGCCGGCGCTGCGTCCAATCAGGATGCCAACAAGGCCTATCAGGCCACCCTCACCATGGCCCAGGCCCACCCCGACCTTGGCGCCATTTTCATGCCGGAAGCCACTTCAGCCATGGGCGCCGCCCAGGCTTCCAAGGAACTGGGTGGAAAAATCAAGGTGTTATGTTGTGATGTCAACGAAAAAGTCTTGGACATGATCAAGGAAGGTGACATTTGGGGTGCCCTGAACCCCAACCAGGGTGTGCAGGGCTACTTCGGCATGCTGTTTTTGTATCTTGCCAAACATTCGGATATGATCGACCCGATGAACGATTACAAACGCGAGGGCTACAACCCGATGCAAATTCCCTACTGCGACAACGGATTAGCGCTGGTTCGCAAAGACAATGCCGATGACTTTTACTGGGATAAATATCTGAAACGCCGCGGCACCAAAGGAATTAAAGAATAAAATTTACGGGTTTCGGGTGTCAGAAAGGCGAGTCACTAAATCCTGAAACCTAAACACTGACACCTGACACCTATTTACAATGTTCAATCTATTAGGGAGGTAATCCGCTTGGCTGAAGAATTGGTTTTAGAAGTCAGAGGGATCGACAAGTCGTTTCCCGGCACCCAGGCCCTGTCCAAAGTGGATTTTCAACTTCGCAAAGGCGAGATTCATGCCGTGGTGGGTGAAAACGGAGCCGGCAAATCGACATTAATGAACGTGATCGACGGTGTTTACACGCCGGATGCCGGCGAAATTTACATCAACGGCCGCAAGGTGGAGATTAAAGACCCCCTGGCCGCCCAGCGGCTGGGAATTGGTTTTGTTCACCAGGAGATTGCCCTTTGTCCCGATGTCACAGTTGCCGAAAACCTTTACATGGCTGCGATTAATTCCAGCAAAGCCTTGCTCGTCAACTACAAGGAGCTCTACGCCAAGACCGCCCACGCCTTAGAGTCCCTGCATTCCATAGAACCCCAAAAAAAAGTCGGCGACTTGAGCATCTCCAATCAACAGGTGGTCGAAATCGCCAAAGCCCTGACGTTGGACTGCCGCATATTGATACTGGATGAACCCACGGCGGTGTTGACCGAAAGTGAAACCGAAGCCCTGTTTCAGATTATGAAAAAGTTGAGAGATCAGGGCATCAGCATCATCTATATCAGCCATCGCATGGCTGAAGTCTTCGGACAATGTGACCGGGTTTCGGTACTCAGGGACGGCCAGTATATCGGCACCTATGATGTCGCTCAGACCACCTCCACCGAAGTGGTCAATATGATGGTGGGCCGGGAGATCGGTGATCTGTATCCGGCCAAAGCCGCGAGTTCGGCCGAGGAGCCGGAAGTTCTGCTGCAGGTTAACGGCTTCTCGAACGAGGGCCGCTTCCAGGACGTCAGCTTTGAGCTGTACAAAGGCGAAATTCTGGGATTTTCGGGCCTGGTGGGCGCCGGTCGCAGCGAATTGGCCAAAGCTATCTGTGGACTGTATCCTAAAAAATCAGGCGAGGTCATCTTCAAGGACAGCCGATTAAATGTGCGCAGTTATGAAGATGCTATCCGACAGGGTATTGTTTATCTGACTGAAGACCGTAAATCAGAAGGGTTGTTTCTGGAAATGCCGATCAGCAACAACATCACCGCAATGAACCTGGCGCAGGTGTCATCTCGCGGATTAATCGATGGTAAGCTTACCCA
>JASFSK010000131.1:0-9592 GCA_050114455.1 Desulfobacterales bacterium
GAAAAATGTTTGAAAAATTTTGGCTTGTGTTCAGCATTCGGCGTCGTTAAAGCTATAAATTCAGCCCAACAAACACAATGAATTTACACCATGGATCTGAAATCTAGATTTAATTCAAAACCGAAACAGAATCAATATATTTCATTTGTATTGACTGTCAATCTAATCAATTGATTTTGCAATAACCTGTATTAGATTATTTCTCGTACAGCGATGATGCGCTTTCAGCAAAAGGCATCGTTCAATCGGAATTGTTGCGCACCGTTGTTTTGTTGTTGCTATCCAGTACTTTATGTTGTACGAAAATCTGCTCGAAAACTAAACGAAAAAGGAGAATGTTAAACCATGGCTGATATGAACAAACTTCTTGGCCAGCTGCTTGGCAGCGGTGCGGCCGGTGGTTTTGCCGGTGGATTGGCCGGTGGTCTTGCCAGCAATCTGCTGACCAGCAAGTCGGGCCGCAAAATGGGAAAAAAAGCGCTCAAAATGGGCGGGATCGCAGCCGTTGGCGCATTGGCCTATGCCGCCTTCCAGCGCTACGGCACCGGCAAGGGCAGTGCAGACAGCGCACTGTCACAACCTGCAGAAGCGGGGCTCGTTCCGGCTCCGGAAGGCTCGGCGTTTATGCCCGCTAAAAACGATATTGCAGGACAAGAGGCACTGGGTCTGACCCTGGTGCGGGCGATGATCGCCGCAGCACGCGCTGACGGACGGCTCGATGCCCAGGAAAGTCAGGCTATTTTTCAACGGATTGAATCACTGGGATTGGACCCCGCAGATCAGGCTGTACTGGTGGCGGAAATGGGACACCCGGTCGATGTGGATGCCATCGTCAACAGTGCCGCCAGCCCAGAAGTCGCTGCTGAAATTTACTTGGCTTCACGGCTGGCCATCGATGTGGATACGTCTGCCGAGAAATCCTATCTTGCCATGCTGGCCGCGCGGCTGCAGCTGCCGCCGGAGTTGGTAACGGAATTGAACCGGCAGGTGGAATCCCAGATCAACAGCGACAGCTGATTTATTGCAAAATCAGAGATCAAACCATACTAGTGCGTTTGAAAATAGTCATCCAGGGTGTTATGACGATTTAAAGCTGCAATGCAAAACTGCGACAGCGGAACGGTATTCTGCCAAAAGCTCTAAGCAAAGAACTTGGCCTGGATCTCGATGGATGTCACCCCCTCAATTTCTGCTACTCTGTGCTTCAAAAACAGGATATCAGAGGGGTGATCGAGGTTGATACGAATAAACACATTGCCTGTCTCGACGGTGACAGCAACCTTTGCGCCTTTGAAGCGTTGATGGGTTTGGATAACCTGCATAATTTTACGCTCGACGGCTGCGTCGGTCTGCGGCAGCCGGGGTACAACACGAATCTCGTTGTCCACCTCGACGACCCCCTGGTTTTTCCAGGCAATTTTTTCGTAAAGCATTTTTTGGATATATAAACCGACCTCGCCAAACAAGACGACATTTCCATCCTCCACCACGAGATCGACTTTCGTTGCCCTTAGACGAAGCGTGTCGGCAGCATCATTTTCAATATTCTGTTTGATGAGTTCGTCGCTCAGGGCCGACGCGTGGGGGAGATAAAGCCATCCAAACGCCAATATAAGAACAAGGACTGTTAAGATCAGTTTGGTGTTAACTCTCATCTTTTAACCTCTCTGAATCTAATTTGCCACCGCATTACCTGAAGTGGTTGCGGTTCTTCAAAACATAAATGGAAAAACGCCGAATTTGCTCATTCCGGCAACAGATCGTAAAGATAGCGCATGGTGTCTGATCTTGTGACGATACCGATGACGCGGCTATTCTCAGTTACCGGAAGCCGGCCGATATCATGCTGAATCATCAAGCGGGCTGCTTGCACAGGACTGCTTCCGGGTTCAATTGTAGTGACCTTCGTGGTCATAAATGCCCTCACCGGGGCATTTAGTGCCGTGGTTTGCTTTGCTTTCCTAAAATCTCTTTTGGATATAATGCCGACAAGACTGCCACCATCAAGCACGGGTAATCCCGTGTGCCCTTTTTCAGCCAAAATATTTTGGATCTGTGCCATTTTTATGTCGGGAGATACCGTCACAACCGGATAGGACATCAGGTCGCTGATTTGAACGGCGGCTTGTTGATCGTCACTGATCAGTCCTACAATCATTTGTTCGACGGCATTCGAGTCGAGGGATTTGATTAAGGCCGAACCCGCGGCCGGATGACCACCTCCGCCCAAAGCACGCATGACTTTACCCACATCGAGTCCATTAGACCCGCTGCGGCCAATCACGATAATATTGCCACGTTCTTTTTGAACAAATATTCCAAAAGCGACATCAACATCCACAATCTCCCGATACATGCCGACCACGACTGCAAGATTATTCACATGTCTATCAATTTTTACCTGATTGAAGCTGATTTGATACGCGCCTATCCGGGTTTTCTTCGCAGAATGCAGCATTCGAGTCAAAACCTTTCTTTGGTTTTCACCATAGGGGGGCCTTAAGAATGAGGAAAGAACGCTTAGATCCGCTCCTTGCTCTAATAGATAAGCTACTGCAAGGGCATCCTCGGCTTGCGTAGCAGGAAACGTCAGGTTACCTGTGTCTTCATAAAGTCCGGCTAAAAAAAGAGTGGCTTGTATGGGAGTCAATTCGATGTTTAGTTGTTTTATATCTCGAATCAATAGGGTAATATTTGCCCCGACGGCATCTTCGCATTTCCAGGTTGCTTCTATATTCCCTTCACTCAAATGATGGTCCCACAGGAATACTTCAAGGCCCTCTTTTTCTTTCAGCAGCTCCATTTGATCGAGCCGGTCCCATCTGTTGGTGTCGACAACGATCAGACGCACCACTTTTTCTGGTACAATTCTATCCGGTAATTGTATGTCAAAAACGTCTTTGTGGATCGATAAAAAGGCCTTGACATTTGGATTGAGGCTTTTGGGCAGCACGGCAACCGCCTCGGGATACAAGATCTTCGCCGCCAATACAGAGGCTGCGGCGTCAAAGTCAGCGCCCTTGTGGGTCGTTATAATCTGCATGCGGCGATCCTTTGCTGGCAGTTAATATTATTTACAATCGTCCGTGTCCGTTCCAGCGACCTTCCCGTCGAGTTGGCATTTTTTAAAACTTTCCATTTGACTTTCCAGACCGGATGTCTGATCCACCGGCAATACGAAGGCAATTCCGGTGCCCGGTTTGTCAAACCGGCCGGCGGAATAAATGGCCTGCATGACGGTTTCGACCAGGTGTTCTTCTAATAGAAACATCACCAAATCCGTCTGGGCTTCCAGAGTGAGACCGAAAAAGGTCTTTGCTTCATGAATACCGGTGCCACGTGAAGGTATAATGGTTGACCCGGTGGCGCCGACCGCCTTGGCGGCATCCACGATGCGATCGGTCACATTGGTTTTGACGGCCGCAATAATCAATTTGAAATTCATGCTATTTCTCCTCGGTGAATCTTCGCCGCGCATGTGTCCACCAGCGGGTAAGTTGGGCATATCCCATCACCGTTATTATCGGAAACAAACTGGCAAAGGCGATCAGACCAAACCCATCCAAGGCCGGGTTTCGGCCCGGTATGGTTGCCGAAAGTCCCAGTCCCAAGGCTGCGACCAAGGGGACGGTCACGGTAGAGGTGGTTACCCCTCCGGAATCATAGGCGATGGGTATAATGGATTTGGGTGCAAAGACGGTTTGAATGACCACGATAATATATCCAACAGCGATGTACACAAAGAGGGGCGTCCCGGTAACGATCCGAAATGTCCCCAGCGCAATGCCGATGGCCACCCCAATTGCCACTACCAGTCGTAATCCCCATTGGCTGATAGTCCCGCCGGATACATGGTAGGCCTTGTAGGCAACGGCAATGAGGGCCGGTTCGGCGATGGTGGTGGCGAATCCGATCAGAGCGGCGAATATGTAAACCCAGCCATATTGATACCATTCCGGATGGTCAGGTGCCATTTTTTTCCCGAAGACAAACTCGGGAGCCGAGAGCTGCGTCGCCATGATTTTCCCCAGCGGAAAGAGGGCTTTCTCCAATCCCACCAGAAACAGCGTGAGTCCAATCAGCACCAAAACGAAGCCCACGACCACCTGGCGTAAGTGAGGGATTGGCTGACGCAGGATAATGATTTGAAAACCTGCAATCAGGGCTAAAACTGGAAAAACATCGCGACAGGTCGTGGCGAAGGTTTGTACGATTTCATTGACCATATCTTCCCATCAAACGAATTAAAAGCCGAAAATAACCATACCAAAACCCATGACAAATATCATGGGGAACAAAGATGCCAACGCGATCATACCAAAGCCGTCTATCATCGGATTAAGACCGCGAATACTGGAAGCAAGGCCAACCCCCAGGGCGGTGACCAATGGCACCGTTACCGTCGAAGTGGTCACTCCCCCAGAATCATAGGCAATTCCTACGATTTCTTCAGGAGTGATCAGCGTCATTAAGATTACAATCACATAACCGCCGATAATCAGATAGTGAACGGGCCAGCCGCGCAGGATACGTATAATGCCGACAGAAATGGCCAGCCCGACAGAAAACGCCACCGTGAGACGCAGTCCCAGAGCATAGGTTGCCTGAGCTTTTTCGCCGGATGATATAATTTTCCCTTGAGCGGCAACTTCAGCCGCTTTTCGGGTAATGGCAATCAGAGCCGGCTCGGCCACGGTGGTTGAAAACCCAAGGCCGAATCCGAATATCAGCAACCAGATCAAACTCCCCTTTCGAGCAAAGGCCACCGCCAGGGCTTCTCCAATCGGAAATAGTCCGGTTTCCAGACCCCGGACAAACAGCATAAGGCCGATGATCACAAAGGCTGTGCCGATAAGCACGTCAAGGAGTTCCGGAAATGGCTGCCTGAGAATGGCAAGCTGAAAGATCGAAACGACTGCAATGATCGGCAACAGATCACGAATCGATTCCTTCAGCTTTTGTGAAAGACCTCGAAAGAGTCTGGAAATCTGATATCGGTGTTCGGTTTTATCTGCCATCTGCAAACATCACTTTTTTATATATCATAAAGGTAATGGCAAACATTACATCCCTCGGGAGGCTCCGGCGTCGATTCATGGGCTTTTTGAAGCAGCTTTAAGCGGTTTCCCCCGGAGGTCCCCAGCAAACCGTCCATAAGGATACGGTCGTATTTTTCGACTCTTTCCTTGAATTTATCGCGGTAAAACTGGCAACTTTCCGTCTCCCACAAATCCATTAAATCGTCGTCCGGCAGTCTGCCATAATGAACGGATGGCATGACCACCTCGTCTCCCAAGAAAGTTGTTGGCCCCCCCAGTGCCAAATTAATACAAGGTGCCACCGTGCCGTCATGACGAATGAACAGAGAATCCCGCGGATCCTGCTCGCACACGGCCAATTCCTGCGGCGTAAAGGCAAATGCCGTCGTTTCGATATTAAGTTTCTTGGCCAGACGCCGGGCTTTGTCCAGCGACTTTTGTAGCTGCCGAATTTCCTTGGTTTCTTCGCCGGCAAAAAGTCCTAATCCTTTTCCCTGTTGGTTGCGAATAACGTCACATTGTTTGAAGTTGACCTGATCAATCCCCAGATCTGCTGCCAGTCGGACGATATCCTCCATTTGGTTGATGTTTATGGCCATTATAACAAAATTGAGCATGGTTTTGGGAAGGGCATTTTTGCGCAGCCTGGCAATATTGGACACATTTTTATAAACCCGATCGAAATCGGATCCAACCCGAATTTTATTGTACATCTCTGGGGTAGCGCCATCCATGGAGATGCAAATCCAGTCAATACCGGCATCCAGAATCGATGTTAATTTGTCCTGGGTGAGCAACAACCCATTGGATAAAAAGCCGGTTTCACAGCCCGCTTTTGTGGCATCAGCAATCCACTCCGTCAACTTGGGTTGAAGCAGAGGTTCGCCACCGCCGGTAAAATCTACCGACTGGACGCGATCCAGATATGGACGGATCGCCTGCCAAACGGCCGGCGTCATTATACCGCGGTTCTCTGCTTTTTTGGCCATTTCTCTCCATGGACACATGATGCATTTTAAATTGCAGGCGATCGCCGACTCCACCTGGAATAGCCGCCAGGGTCTTTTTTTGGTAGGTTTTTTTTCTATCACCTGATCCCGCAACGTGGCAAGACGTCGATCCACAAACGACGGCCAGACGAGAGCGGCAGTTGAATACCATTTGCCGGTTCGCTCCAGCCAGATTTCACCGGGCGGGCCGGCAGCGGCATCAAGGACTTTTTGAGCAATGCGAAAACGTGGCTGACCGCATTTTTCCTTGGGACAAAGCCCAGGCCGCTCTTCTTCACGAAAGGCGTGTTCTTCGAAGGCTGTTGCCACGGTACCGGGATAAATATTGATAATATCGATGCCCCTGGGTTCAAGTTCTAGTCGCATGGTATTGGCCATGACCGCCAGGGACGACTTGCTGCCGCCGTAAACACCGACAGTTGGAATCGGCACCCGCCCGGCACAGGACACAATGTTAACCAGCCGTCCGCTGCCATGATTTTGCATCTGCGGCAGCAGCGCTTTTATCAACGCCAGGGGCGAAAAGGTGTTAACTTCAAAAAGGCGACGAATATTTTCTTCGGTTGCCTCTTGCAGAAGGGCAAAATATCCAACCCCGGCGTTGTTGATCAGAACGTCGATGTGGCCGAAGGCCGAAATGGCGTTTTGCGCCAGTTTGGTGGCCTCACCGGGTTTTGACAAATCAGCCGTGATGGCCACTGCATTCTCCTTGCGCGGCAGCTTGAATATCAACTCCCTCAATGCCTCTTCAGATCGAGACGTCACCACCACGCGCGCCTCCCAATCGGCAAGATACTTAACCATCGCAGAGCCAAGGCCACCGCTGGCACCGGTAATCAAAACATTTTTATCTTTGAACGAGAATTTGCCCATAATGAAATTATCGTTTAAGCTAAATCGACACCATATATCCGAGTGAATACCTGAAACCTTAGCTTGTCATTTGCAGTGCAGCTTATGGAACAATCCAGAGCGCCCTGTTCGACATCTGGCTAATAACATAGTGAGAAACGCTTCCCGTAAAAAATGCTTTGTTGATGCCACGTCGCCCAATCAAAATGGTACCGAAGCTGCCTTGCTTGGCTTCCTCGATAATGGCCTTGCCGGGATTTAATAAGGCTTTGCTTGTTTTTACTTCGATCTGATTGTCTTCAAAGCCGGCGGCCTTCAATCTTTTGAGGGCGTGGGCAAAAAACTGGTCGATGCACCTTTTATCTCCCTTCATAATTATCTCTTCGAGTCGGTCACTGTCCGCAGCTTCAAAATCAATGGGGCAAAAATCGCTGATTTTCGGTTGCACGTGAAAAAACAAGATTTTAATGTCCGGAGTGTTACCCATGATGGCGGCGAGATGATCGACCGCTTTCAGCGAATTTTCAGAGCCATCCACGGCAAACAATATTTTAGAAAAATCCACCTCCCCGTCGATAAGCCATACTGGCATTGACTTTGAGTGTTCGAGGATATTCGATGAGACACTGCCCATAATTGCACCCCGGATACCTGATAATCCCCTACGTCCCATTAATAAGGCATCAAATTGGCCACTTTGGCTGTAATCTAAAATATCTCTTGCCAGACCCCGCATTCTGGTGTGGGTGACTGGCTTGATAAACTCTTCGGCGATGCCTTTTCTGACCATTTTTTTCTTGAGATTATCCAGTAGATCCCGACCGACTTCAGAATTCTTAGCGATAACCTTTTCCAGTTCAGCCCGAGATTTGGAATCTTTTTGGGCTTCATCAAGTAAATATTGGGATATCATGGGCTGCACGTGAAAAATAGTGAAGCGGACATTCTTCACGTGTTCCGCTAATCTGGAGGCATATTGGATGGCATAATTAGAATGAACCGAGTCGTCCACAGCGATCAAAATTTTTTTTTCCATGGCATATCTTCCTTTCTTAAGTTATCCGTTAGATGGAACAAACGCTTCAGCCACTGTCACGTAATTGATTTCGCTTACTTCAAGCCCCTACTGATTTGGAAAATCCAGTCGGCAAATTAGGGACAATATATCTTGCTTGTATTCTCTCACAATCCACATTAGGTTACAATATTAGGATTTACGGGATTTATGTCAACATGTGTCAATTAGAACAGGTAAACGCTAACCTTCCGTTTCAAAGCCCATCTCAGCGTGCCACTTCAACAATTATAATTATTGATTGCTTGACTTTTTTGGAATCTCGGACGGTAGGATATACCTAAAGATTGAGCCAATAGACTTTTCCTATTTGTTGAATCTGCCAGAAGACTTTTATCGTGTCAATGATCGAGCCGATTGCGAACGAACGGTAGGGACCCCTACAACGTCGACAAAGCGCAGCGGCGTATTTAACCTGATAACACTATCGTCAGCCGGTTAAAATTCTACCTTGACAACCCAATCGGCCTTCGATAATTGAACAATGCATGCAGGGATTTCTCAAAAAATTCGAACACATTATCGTGTTGAGCCTCATCTCGATGATGATGTTGGTCGTGGTGCTGGCCACCCTCGAGCTGGGCTGGGTCATTATCAGAGATATCATCACACCACCCATCATCCTGCTCGAGATCGACGAGCTGTTGGAAATCTTCGGGTTCTTTCTGCTGGTACTGATCGGCATCGAATTGCTTGAAACCATCAAAGCCTATTTGATGACCCATGTCGTTCACGTCGAGATCGTGCTGGAGGTGGCCTTGATTGCCATTGCGCGCAAGGTCATTATCCTGGATCTCGAAAAATATGAAAGTTTGACGCTAATAGGGATCGCCGCGCTGATATCTGCAGTGGCGCTTGCGTTTTGGGTGATCAAGCGATACGTTAAGAAGTTGGATCAGAGGCAGCGCTGAAGGCAACCACTGCCGGCAGTCATACCCGTGTCGATCAAAAAAACACGCTGCTGATTCTGTGAATCAGCGACCATCAGCAAAGCCGGGGGGATGAGGATGACCCCTGGAAGGGGCCGGGGCTACTCTGTGGGCGATTTCTAAAAAGCCGAAAAATTGCCACATCATGAAAAAAAAACTCCGCGTCTATAAAGAGGACGCCAAAACCCGGCATACGGCTCATTGGGACTGGGATTATCTTAGCTGGGAAGAAATCGAGAACCACCTGAACGAAGCGGGGATCGGGGAAAACAATCAACCATCACAATCTGCGAAATTCCGCAAAAAACGACGATTTGTCCCATTCATCTGGATCGGACTCGGTTTGCTGATTGTTGTCATGCTGATGTGGGTGGCGATTTGGCGCTAGCAGGAGATGCGTCGCGCTACAAAAGTGTCGCTAGCGGAATCTTAATCTGCCAAACGCTCTAATCCCTGACAATCTGCGAGTCCCTTACGGGATCTGGCCATTCCATCAACTAAAATTTATCTCGCATGAAACCCCATAAATCTTGGTAGATGAGGTTAGCATGGTAGATCATCTTGACGACTGCTGATTCGATTATTAATATTACTCCTTATGCTCAATTATTAGTTTACTTGATATTATATCTGTATTCATATTATATTCAAATATCTACAGAAAATTTTTAGCATAATACATTAAAA
>JASFSK010000132.1:0-9528 GCA_050114455.1 Desulfobacterales bacterium
TCGGCTGGTGATCTCCCAGTACGACGATCAACGCATCCTTTTGGACATACTGCCGAATGAAGGCAGCAATGACCGTCAAATCATAGCGGATGGCGGACACATAACCTTCGGAGGCGTTGGTTAGATTGGGCCACAAAATAGGGAAGGTAACGGTTTTCAAATTATTGTATATTGCACCGTTATCGATCTGCGACCAATCTTCCAAATAGGGAGGCTGACGGTGAAAAGGCGCGTGGCTGCTGACCAGAATAAATTCAATAAACAAGGGTTGGCTCGCAGTTTCCATCTCACGGCGTCGAATAAAATCGAGTACATACTGATCGGGCATTGTCGACCAGCCGTACATGGGACCCTGGTAGTCGAAATGCCAGGCATAGTACTTGGCCTGATAGCCATAGAATTCACCCTCCGGCCAGGGCCACTGTGTTCCAGGCATCGCCCTGACGGTGCGGTATCCGGCCGTATTGAAATAACGGGCCAGAGTTTTGACTTGCGAGGTAATCAATAAATTGTAGCGCATATGATCATTGATGTGAACACCGCTGGCAAGGGTCGCATGGGCCAGCCACGAAGCCCCGCCGTAAGTGGGTGAATCGAAAAAATTGGACACAACCTCAAATCCTTTTTCGTTTAGCATCTTTTCAATGCCGACCAGATCAGGCTTGATTTTTGGAAAATGGCGTGCATCACCGAAGATGGTGTGCCCATAAGATTCGACAAAAAAAAGATACACGTCTGCACCGTTTAGTTTGTCCAGTGGCGACAGCATCCTTTGGTTTTTTTTCAGGGCTGATTCGATCACCGCCGAATGCTTGGCGCGGATTCCTTTTACCTGCAGGATGAAATTGATTTCTTCGACTACCCGCGGGAAAAAGCTTCGGGCAAACAACCGGTCTAAGTCGGGGATCTTTCCATACAAAATCTGGGGCAGGACCATCAAACCGGCCATCACCATCCCCAGGACCCAACTGCGACTGCGAGGCATCCTCAGGTAGTTGTGAAGGGTTTTAAATGAGAGCCAGATAAGCCAGGTCATCGCTGCCAACAAAGCCGCTGCGGCAAATGCCCAGAAGAAAAATGCTTGGCGGGACATCGTCGTATAGAGCAGGTGAAGCAGATCCGTAACAAATCGCGAGTCCAGATACAAATTGAACGGCCGGAAAAAATACATCGGCACTAAAATCTCACCCAATCGGAATAAACGCAGAAATATCATAAAAGCGGTCAGCGGCACATAAACCGCCGCCTGAAACCGAATTTTAAAACTGGCTGTCAACCATATCATTAACATGACCGTGAGAGCTTCCGGCGAGGGCTTCAAAAGTGCCCACAGCGGCCAATCGGATGCCGGATACTTAATATTCATGAGCACATTGAGAAAGCCGGCGGACAGAATGAATCCACAGGTTGGCGGGACATATTTTTTGACCTGCTGTCGATATCGTAGATAGTCTTTACCAAATGCACGCTCTAAATAGATTTCTTCCATTTTTATCCGATAAGTCGAATTCAATAAGAAGGCGATAAAACCGATCAGCATTACTGCGGAAGGCAGCGCCAAAAAGAATCCGGCGTAAATAAAGGCCAAGCCGACTGAAATCGGATTGCGTGAGTGGGCGTAAATACCGGATGTGTGCAGCCGGGTAGTTTCACCGAATGCATGGAAATTTACATGTGAGCGCAGGGTCGCCACTGCTACATAAGTTATAACATTGCCGGAAACGAGCAACAAGATGCTGATCGTTTTTACAGGCGCCGACGGTTGTGCCGTGAATGGGATGAGCAACTTGAACAACGGGGGATAGACGATAGTGATCAACGGGATCAACAAAGTGGCTGTTACAGCGAGGGTCGCTATAATTAGCACCGTCATTTTGGAGCGTGATCGAATGGCTGCGGCAGCCGGATGACAATCAGCGCGTGCAGGATCTTTTTTCACCTTAAACAGCATTTCAACGGTCGATCCTGCGCTGGGTACCGAAAAAAAATAAATCTGAATGAGTTGAGCAGCGTAGGTTGCCAGGATAAAAAATGTCTGCACGCCCATATCTAAATTATTCAAGCTACGACCTCGATTGGGTAAATCTGGGGTTGACTTATGAATTGGTTTTGGGTCGGGTATGCTTCATCTGCCAACAGATGTTGTCTGGCAATATGCCATAAGTGCCGGACAAAGTCCAGAAACAGCCCGAAGGCGTTTGTTTGTCCTGATATGCCGTGATCCTATACAGGGCGACCCAATCGACGTTGGGCGGGATTTTCTGAAATATCCAGGTTGGGAGTTTCAGCTCATTCTTGGCAGCAGCCAACGAATCGTATGTCTCTGGGCTTTTACCACCTTGGGCGTTTTTCCCTATATCCTCTGACGAGATTTGCACCTGACGACCCAATTGTGATACGATTGACATCCTCAGCGTATTCGAAAGGCCTAAATTCAAGGAACTGTTATTTAAAACAGGATAAAATCCTCCGGATATTTGCGGAACAGTTGTTTTAAATTTGAAACGCTTAAATGCTCATGCTGGTGCGCCATTTGCAGCGGAGGTGTTGGATGGAACAAAACAATCACGTTTATGTAAATTTACAAAAACATTTAAATAAGCAGGCCGTCGGGTTTCCAGCCACCCGGTCCGGAGTTGAAATAAAGATACTCAAACACATATTTTCACCCTTGGAGGCCGAATTAGCCTGCTGTTTGAGCTATAAATTTGAGTCGCTCGAAACCCTTATTAGCCGGGCCAGCCATCTGGTTGGTTCAACGGACGAACTGGAAAAACTTCTTCATAATCTGCAGAAAAAAGGTGGCATTGAGTCAAAAATCAAAAATGGAAAAACCTATTATTGCAATGCACCCCTTGTCGTTGGGATGTACGAATTTCAACTAAACCGTCTGAGCGAAGGCTTTATAGAGGATTTCGATGAATACACCTCGACCAGAAATTTTGGGATTGAATTTTTAAGTTCCAAACTTCCGCAAATGCGCACGATACCGGTATCGAAGAGCATTTATCCGCAACATAATGTCAGCATCTTTGATGAAGTGATAACGCTGTTGCAACAGGCTGAGGAACCTTTCGTGATCGTTGAATGCATCTGCCGCAAAAAAAAGGCCATGGAAGGCATGACGTGTAAGATAACCGGCCGCAAAGAAACCTGTCTGGCAGTCGGCAATATGGGCCGTATGGCCGTGATTAGCAACGGCGGCAGGGAAATTTCCAGAGATGAAGCAATATCCATCATCGAACTTAATCAGAAACAAGGTCTTGTGCTTCAGCCTTCCAATACGCAAAAAGCCGAATTTATTTGTTCATGCTGCGGATGCTGCTGCGGAATGCTAAGGATTCAAAAAAAACTTCCCAAACCCTTGGATTTTTGGTCTGCCAACTATTATGCAACGGTCGACGAACTCGGTTGTGAAAGTTGTGGAGCCTGTGTGAAACGGTGCCAGGTAGGTGCGGTCAGTGTGGCCAATAAAAAGCATCCGGCAGTGGTGAATCGCGATCGTTGCATCGGCTGTGGTGTTTGTGTTTCGGCCTGCCCGGCACAATCCATTACCCTGGTGAAAAAATCCGCCGAGATCCGGCCGCCACGCACACGTGAAGAACTCCACGACATCTTAATGACCACTAAAAGAGGCCCCCTGGGAAAATTAAAGTTGACCGGCAAACTCGTTGTCGATTCTGTGCGCACTGGGCATCTGGATCTGTTAAAATAATAGCTGGCCAGTTTTGTCGATGCCACCATTTTCCAGCCCTATAATGTCTTCTTCAGAAATGGTGATTATCCGGTATATCATTAGTGGTGGTAGGTAACCGATTTGTAGCGTTTGTCATAAATATGTTCCGTTTGGTCTTGGCCGCGACCATCTGAAAATTAATATTCCTGACGGTATAAAGCGAATCAAATCGATGACAACCGCTATATCATTATTTAAAAGTGTTGGTCGGACCCGTGGCCCGCAACACCCGCTGGCGGCGATCCCCGGCCTCTGATAAACAGCTGCAAGTGCTGCGTAGCAAAAAATAGCGGTGCCGAAGGAACGGAAGGTTGTGATCTGCATGACCTTCGGCAAACCTGATGGGCGACATATTGCCAAAGGGCGCAAGACTTTCGAAGAGATTATTTCTCTGGATCATTATGGTGGTCATTTGCCCAAGAAGCATCCGATTTAAACGAAAAAGAAGCACACCATTTCAGGATATACCAGAGGTAAGGAATGACAGACAACTAGGCTAAAATTGTCCAGGAGAATCTTGATCGACTTTACGGCAATCTACCGAAAGATCTGGCAAAGATTCTTCCTGGCGAGCAAGATGAAGATCGGTTTTTTTTGATGCATTTGGCGAGAAATGTGTGATTCAGCCCAATGGGATTACACTTGGAGAAGCGGAGCGCTCCTCAGTTTTTGGAATTCTAATTACGCTTTACGCCCTGAATACAAGTTCTAAAGTTTGTTTTGATTTGTCTTCAATGAGAAAGGAGTGAATCCACATGAGAGAAATGGAAAAAGATACCTATGCCTACGTAATGAATCGTTATGAATATTCAATTGAATATTATTGGAATGCCAGCGCCCATAATAGAAGAGCTTATAAACTCACCAGAAGTCTAACCATCGTCCTTGGTGCTTTGCTTACGCTGATCTCCTCCATTTCAACTGCCGAATTCATTACATCAAACAGCTCATTACAATTGCCTTTTGCTATTGCAACCCCCATTTTGGCAGCGATTCTTACCATCGCCGGTGGTTTCGCACAGTCATTTCATTGGGGCGCCGCCTGGCGCGATATGGTTATCAATGCACAGAAGCTGGAGAAAGAGCTTGATCGGTTCAAGGTCACGTCACCGGATCAAATAGATTTGGCGAAAGAAGTCACCATTTTAAATGAACTAGTCATCGAGGAGACCCAGGGCTTTTTCCTGAGAATACTGGATAGCGCCAAGACGTTAAAAAAGGATACAGGCAAGGGTAAGTAGGATGCCAACAAACATCTACCCCAGAATTTTTACTGAGAATTCAATATATTGATTCGTCAAAACGATATTGACATTGGCATGATTTAAACAAAGGTCAATTCGATGGTTTGGAAGCATGTGTTTACCGAAGGGAATATGGTTTGCCCCGTTAGGGTTTCGTCATTTCTCTTTCCGAACCAAATGCAGCATCACAACGGTCTGTAATGCGGACAGAACCACAAAATATCCTACCCACAGCGGGATCCCAAAAATGATCGGCTGCGTCCGATCCCAGGCCCAGAAATCCATGGCCAAAAGAAAGATTGCTAAAAATAGCCATACATACCGGTTGAAAATCCATTCAGGCAGACGGAGTTGAAGCATCTTCGCCTGCCACAACAGTATGCCGTGGGTTATCAGATAGACGGCAAACGTTATCAACAGAACCCAAATTACCGGCAGGAAAGAGGAATTCGGCAGCCACTTCATGTAAAATCCAATTAAGACGGCCTCGCCGCAAACAATGGACAATACGGCAGCTGGGGCAAAAACTTTTTTAAAGTAAAGTCCGAAAATGACGGTGGGGAACAATACCGCAAGGCCCGTGAAGGTCTGGGTGGCAATCTGGAGGATAGTTGCCGGCGGTTTGTAAGCCAGGATAAGACCCGTCAGACTCAATAAAATGACAAAAACGCGGCCCGCAACGCTGGTTTCTTTTCCGGCTTTTCTGAAAAGCGAGAATATGTCCCGGGTAAATATGGAACTCAGGGTCAGCAACTGAGAATCCATGGTTGACATGAGGGCGGCCAGCCCGGCCGCGATCACCAGGGCGGCCATAAAATCACCTGAAATGGAGGTTAGGACCATTGGCAGAATACGGTCAGACTGTTTGCCGACCAGATCGGGAAAGGAAAGTCGTCCCAGAACGCCGATGGCTATCGGCATAAAAAAAACGACGGTGCATACCACAGGATAGAAAATCATAATACGACCAATACTGCGATCATCTCTGGCGGAAAAAAACCGCTGAAATAGCTGCGGGAACATGGGATCACAAAAAAACCAAAGAACCATGAAACTAAACCAGATACCCAGTGAGTATTTACCCATGGCACCCGGACGTGAAAAAAGTTCCGGGTTGGACAACAGCGCTTTTTGATTTGCAGCTAAAAATCCGCCGTGATGCTGTGCAATGATGACAAGAGACGAAATCAGCAACAGGAACATGACCAGGCCCTGAAAAAGATCTGTCCAGGCCACGGCCCGCAACCCACCGCGCAAGGTATACAACAGGATAATGACAGTAACCATAATGCAGCCGTAAAAATATGGCAGACCCAAAAGCGCCTCCAGGGCGTAACCTGCCGCCATGGGCTGAAGCGCAAGATAGGGAATCGTGAAAACGATCATTATCAGGGCAAATAAAAGGGACAGAATGGGGCTTTTATACAGTTGGTTGACCAGCTCGGGCGGCGTGACGAGGTCATGTTCGCCACCGATTCGTCGGATTTTGCGACCGACCAACCAGAATGTCAGGGCCATAAAACCGGTGCCAAATCCCATAATCGGGAAAAAAGCATAACCGTCCCGGTAACCGGCACCGGAGGTACCGAAAACAGTAAAAGCTGAAAAGTTGGTTGCCACCATGGTACCCAGCAGGATCAGGGGACCCAGTTTTCTGTCAGCCAGGAAATAGGTTTCGGGAGACGATTTCCAGCGTGTACGGGCAATAAGCCCAATAACAAGAATGATACCAAAATAGGTGCACAATACAAAAATTTTGATGAACATATGGTATATCCTTTATCTTAAGCGTTCATTTGCATCTTGGCTCCTAAAAAGAAAAAAGCCGCCCCGCCCAAGGTCGGGATGGCTTTGCCTGACATAACCTCTTGTCAATTGACTTTTCAAATTTGAACCGTTCGATATCGAGTTCAGCCGATCCTGTCAAGATATTTTTCACTTAAAAATGGCAAAACAGGCAATGGTCTTTTGTCCAGTCCTTCGGTCCCGGATTCTTTGGGGAATTGGCAAGCAGCTCGACACGATATCTTGGGTGCAGTATTGCCAAAGGATATTTACGATTCAATGCGTTAAAGTCTTGTCAAAAGCAAAGGTTCCGGTGCTGTTAAAGGGTGTGCTGCATCCCGATGATGCCCGCCTCGCGATCGATCATGGTGCCGCCGGCGTTATTGTATCCAATCATGGGGCGCGACAACTCGATACCGTTCCCGCAACTATCGAGGCTTTACCCGAGATTGTCGAAGCCGTCGGGGACAAAATCGAAGTGCTCATCGACGGCGGCATTCGTCGTGGCACGGACATTGTAAAGGCGATTGCTTTGGGAGCCAAAGGGGTGGGAGTAGGAAGACCGATAATTTGGGGGCTGGCTGTCAATGGAGAGCAGGGTGCCACGCGTATCCTGTCGATCCTGCGCAAAGATTTTGAGCTCGCCATGCGGTTGTGCGGTTGTACGACTATTGACGAGATACAGAAAGCGCTCGTCGGATAGGTCCCTATCCAATTTCTTCCGACAAAACGCTTCTAACAATTTCAGCCCATATGTGGCTAGTGTTTTTTTCTGAAATTGGATGGCTTAAGGTCATATTTTTTCAATAGCTCATAAAGATCGGCCCTGTATTTTCCCGCCAACCTGGCGGCTTGGGCCATATTCCCTTCGGTCAATTCAATGAGTTGGAGAAGGTAGTTTTTCTCAAAGTTTTCTTTGGCATCCTTCAGAGGTTTTAAATTCTGATCTTCAGCCTTTAAGGCCGGTAGAATTAAGTCGTCACCGATAATATCTTCGTTAGCCATGGCAACGGCGCTTTCTATGGTGTTTTGCAGCTCCCTGACATTACCGGGCCAGGTGTGGAGCATTAACTTTTGCAACGCCCTGGATGAGAATCCGTCTATTTTTTTGTCCATATCCTTAGATAATTTATCTAAAAAGTAATGGGCCAGGACCGGTATATCTCCTTTCCGCTCGCGCAGCGGCGGAAGATGAATTGCAATGACATAGATTCGATAGAACAGGTCCTCACGGAAGCTGCCTTTCGTTACCTCCTCTCTCAGGTTCCTGTTTGATGTCGCAATAAACCGAATATCCATCTTGACCGTTTTTCTTCCTCCAACGGGAAAAAACTCTTTGTCTTGCATGACCCGCAACAATTTGGCCTGCATGGACGGCGGCATTTCAGAAATTTCATCGAGGAAAAAGGTGCCTCCCTGGGCCTGTGACATTAAACCCTCTTTGTTCTGAGTTGCCCCGGTAAATGCTCCTTTTTTATAGCCAAACAACTCACTTTCAAACAGCGTTTCCGGGATCGCCGCACAGTTAATTGCTATAAATTGTTTGTCGGCCCTGGAGCTCGCAAGGTGTAGCGTTTTTGCTATCAGCTCCTTGCCGGTCCCACTTTCGCCCTCTATGCAAATGGTGGAATCCGAATCGGCGGCTTTGGCGACCTGCTCAAGGACCTTTTCCATTTTATGACTCCGGCCGATAATATTGTCGAAGCCATACCTGTTTTTTACCATCTTTTTCAGACTTTTTATTTCTTTGGTCAGTCTGGTTTTTTCAATGCAATTTTTAGTTTGTAGCAGAAGCTCATCGTAGTTAAACGGTTTTGTAAGATAGCTATATGCCCCTTTTCGCATCGCCTCGACGGCGCTTTTGATGGTTCCGTAGGCCGTCAGAATGATTACCGGCATATCGGGATTCATTTGATGTAGGGTTTCCATCAGTTGTATGCCATTAATGCCGTTGAGCTTAAGGTCTACCAGGGCAAAATCAAAGATATTATCGCTCGCCAGCTTCTGGGCTGCTTTGGCCTCCCCTGCAGTGGCGACCTGATACCCTTCGGCCTCAAGCCTCATTTTAAGTACTTTCAGAATGTTGGCATCATCATCAACTACCAGAATCTTTCCCATTATTCTTTTCCTCTATATTTTCATCCTGCAGCAAAATTTTTTGCTTTTTTTCTTCAATCCCCAGGTCCACCCGTTTCAATTTTTCAATCTGCTCGAGCAACTGGTTTATTTCATCCTTCTGCTCATCGATAATTTTTTCAAGTGATATTACCAGGTCGGTATTTTTGTTTGCATCGATTTTTTTCTGCAACAGTGCCAGTTCAATCTTTTGCTGCTTTACAGTTTTTTCCAGTGAAATATTTGCGCTGCCTAGCGCTCTGCTTTCCTTGTTTTTATCAATAATGTCATTGATAATTCGAATCCATAAATGTGACTGATGATAGAGCTGGCTGGCGGGAAACTCAGTAATAATTCTATTAAAAGCACCCAAAGCCTTTTTATAATCCTGTTGAGGATAATCCGGCTGTGCATACAACAGGCCAAGTTGAAAAAGTGCCTGATCGGTCAAATCCGGTGGGTAGTTATCTAGCACCGCCAAATTGTTTTCCAAGGATGCAGCATACTGACGTTTGACCATTTGGTCCATTGCTTCTTCCAGCAACTGCCGACCTTCCTGTTTTTTTGAAAAATGAAAGCATCCAGAAATAAAAAATAGTAAAAAATTTATGCAGGTAAGGTAAAGAAAAATGTACTTCCATTCCCTAT
>JASFSK010000133.1:0-9520 GCA_050114455.1 Desulfobacterales bacterium
TACCGCTTTGATAAAACGCAAGTTCACCGATTCCGTCTAATCCCCCCGCAAGGCACCTTTCAGCCTCAGCCGGCGCCTGGCCGACGGTTGAGTCAAAACATCCCAATCCGTTAAAACGGTGAGGATTTTTTGCGACCATCTCCATGATGTAGTCGTTATGCATCTTAAATATTTCGGGATTTTTCCATGGAAAACCGAATATAACCGATTTGTCCACTTTGTTATCATCCATGGCCCTTAATAGTCCGACAGAATCGACGAGCCTTGATTTAGGAGATTGATATAAGAGCTCGAAGGCTGGTTCGGATGCGAAAAATCTCTCCCGGCTTTGGCAAATCTCGGATGGGAAAATATGGGTATGAAAATCGATGATCATCAAATTGGCCTGTGAAGTTTCACTGATGGCTTTACCAGACGATGATTACGTCGAAAAGTATCCATATTGCAAGTAAAAAAATGGCCATCCGGATTTTGCCGGATGGCCGTTAAGGAGGAGAACAGATGAAGAAATTATTAGGTTTTGTATTTAGGCTATAAATGGCATATGCAAAATATTTGCCAAATACGTCAATGGAAAATCGGTTCTTGGTGCATTTTTATAATTATCTAAAGATATCAATGAGATAAAAATTTAATAAAAAATGGCCGGTCGCGGATATTTCCATTTTCATGGCTAAAATTCTCTCTATGAGGTTCACAATATTTAACCCGTTAATGCGAAATTCAATAAACCATTTGTATTTAAGACAATTTTTTTATAAGAGCTGAAGTTCAATATTTTGAACCCTGATTGCCATTGCTTTGGGTTAAAAATTTAACCGTTTGATATTTATATATAAAAATTGGTTCATAATTTTGAACCCCCATATCACCAACCGCCTTGACATACAGGACAGAAATTAAAATGGACTTTATCGCTGCCGCAAATAAGAATCCCATGTACCGATACCTGATCGTACTAACGATAAGCTCAACGATGGGACTGCAAGCCTGGTTTACGCTGTTTAATAATTTTGCCGTGGATGTCGCCGGACTGGATGGTCACCACGTCGGAATGATTCAGTCTATCAGAGAAATCCCCGGCTTTTTGTCTTTGCTGGCCGTTTTTGTGATAATGTTCATCAAAGAATTTCGTCTGTCCGCCCTGTCGGTTTTTATTCTTGGTCTCGGATTGGCAATGACCGGGTTGTTTCCCTCCTATTTTGGTCTTATCATGACGACCCTGATCATGAGCTTTGGTTTTCACTACTATGAAACCACCAATATGTCCTTAACGCTTCAATACTTCGATAAAACAACCTCACCCTGGGTGTCCGGCAAACAACGCAGCTATGCCGCAGCATCTAATATTGCCGTTGGCCTAACCATCTATTTAATGGTTTTTATATTCAACTTCACGGCAATATATTTGGTGTTCGGTTGCCTTATCATGGCCGCTGCTATCTGGGGATTGGCTCAAGATCCTTCGGATAGCAAGGTCGCCCCGCAACGAAAAAAAATGATTATGCGGAAAAAATACGGGCTCTTTTACTTTCTGACGTTTATGGCTGGCGCACGGCGACAGATTTTTATGGCGTTCGCCGTACTATTGATGGTGCAAAAATTTAACTATTCGGTCCAGGAAGTCACGATTCTATTTGTGGTCAATAACCTCATCAATTTTTATTTGAGTCCTCTTATCGGTAAAAGTATCATCCATTTTGGTGAAAGAAAGGTCCTATCGCTGGAGTATTTGAGCTTGATTTTCATTTTTGGGGCTTATGCTGTGACCGGCTCCAAACTGGTTGTTGCCGCTCTCTATATTCTGGATCATATTTTTTATAATTTCTCGATTGCCATCCGTACTTATTTTCAGAAGGTAGGAGACCCCAGAGATGTGGCACCGAGTATGGCCGTTGGATTTACGATCAATCATATTGCAGCCGTGTTTTTGCCCGCCTTGGGTGGATTGCTCTGGTTAATCGATTATCGCATTCCATTTATCAGCGGGGCAATTATGAGCTTCATTTCTCTGATAGCGGTGCAAATGATAAGAATACCTGCCAAAATTCAGAACTATTGATGGTTCGTCAGATTTGATGCAACTCTCGTAAGATTTTTAAATATCAAGATTTCCTGAGAAGTTTATCCAATTGAGGCTATGAGCCCTGAAATTGGAAGCTGCACAACAGAAGATAAACCCATTTATTGCCAGATACCATCAATTTCAGCGCCGCATTTGATGCAATTGCCATTTTTAAGCTGCATTTTTTCAACCTGGAAACCCCAGCGCTCAATCACTGACTCACCGCAGCTGTAACAGAACGTATTCTCAGCGGCATTGCCGGGGACATTGCCAGTGTATACATATTTCAAACCGGCCTTCAGGCCGAGCTCGCGTGCCATCGTGAGGGTTCGAACCGGTGTCGAAGGACGGTCGGTCAATTTATATGTGGGATGAAATCGGCTGATGTGCCAGGGTGTTTCGGGGCCCAGATCCTGAACGATAAATGCAGCCAGACTGTTCAGCTCCGAAGGGTCGTCATTTAAACCTGGTACGATGAGGGTTGTCACCTCGACAAAAATCCCAAGGGATTTCATCAATTTTAAGGTCGCTTGAACATGTTTGAGATCAGCGCCGCACACTTCTTTGTAATATTTAGCGTTAAATGCCTTCAGATCAACATTGGCGGCATCCAGATATGGATGGATCATCCTTAATGCATCGGCGGTCATATATCCGTTGGTGACAAAGACGTTGCGGATATTTTCATTGTGAGCCAGTTTGGCGGTTTCAAAAGCAAATTCAAAAAATACCGTGGGTTCGGTATAAGTGTATGCAATGCTGCTACACCCGCCCTGTCGAGCCGCATCTACCGTTTCTCTCGGCGTGCTGACGGTCCCTAGTATCGTGCCTTCTCGATCGGAGGGCATTTGTGCGATGTCGGCATTTTGGCAAAACCGGCATCGAAGGTTGCAGCCGACAGTCGCGATGGAATATGAAAGAGTGCCTGGCAGGAAATGAAACAAGGGTTTTTTTTCAATGGGGTCAATGTTTCGGGCAACAAGCTTTCCATAAACCAAGGTTTTTAAAATCCCGGCATCATTTTCACGGACGCTGCATATTCCTCTGCGACCGTCCTTGATTGTACAACGATGGCTGCAGAGGTTGCATTTTACCTTGCGTTCCTCCAGCCTTTCATAAAGGTAGGCTTCCATTGTTTTGCCCTCCGATTTTGAGCGGGAATTTGAAAGATTTACTGGTTGATAAAGATCTCACAGAGCCCACTGAGCGCAAAAGACAATCAAAGGAACCGGGTGATCTCGCAGACTTTGCAAAGGGAAGGCTAAATGTGAATGACTATCTGAAAAGACGGTGTGAATCGATTCCTTTTTTCGTCATTCGATTTCCCGCTAAAAATCCGGTCGCTGCACCGGTGGTACTTTTGGCCTGATACCGCACGGTCATTGGTCGGGTTCGAAATCGTGGCACCAATATTACAACCATACCGGCAAAGGCACCGAATGGACACCGTTGTAAAATCTTCGATTGCTCCAGATTATAAACGAATTTTCCAGAATTTGTGGGCAGCTGACAAACGGTTCGCCATGATACCGGCACCTGTCCAATGATACGCCGAATCATCTGTTTGAGCTCCCAGACGCTGAAAAACTGGGCATGATTATATATGGTCGGGGAGAAAATACCCTTAACGCGACGCTGAATTCCTTTGAGAGCATACCGGTTCAGCACTCCTATAAATACACGGTCTTTGGTGACCCGGAAAGCTTCCTGCAACGCTTTTTCAGGATCATCAACGAATTCGAGGGTGGTAAAAAGACAGGCGTAATTAAATGAATTGTCGTCGAAGGGAAGATCCTCGGCGTAACCCCGATAAAGATCCGCCCGTTGACCGATTTTTTCAAATGCCATATCCAGCATATAGGTCGACGGATCCAAGCCGGTAACCCGCAAACCCATTTCAAGAAAGGCAGCCAGACACGCTCCCGCTCCGCATCCAATATCCAGCACGGACTCACCGCGCATCGGCTGGAGTAAATCCCTCATCAACTGGGTTTCCAACTCAAAGGCGAGCTTGTTCTGCGGTTTGTTCAACCATTGCTCGTAATTTACGGCTTCATTGAAATCAAACACATGCCCCATGATGGATACATTAAGGAATAAATCTGAATTTATCAAGGAGAAAAAGATTGATTGGGCGTTTGTAAAACAGAGAATGAACCAAGGACGAATGACGATTGACGAATGGTGGATCTCGCTCTGCGGGGCGCAGGAGTTGCAACCCCTGCGAGCCGGAGGTTTTGCTCCATGTTTTTAATACAGATAACATACATTTTAAAATACGTCTGGTGGAAAACAGAACTCTAATGTATTGAATTTTGATTTCATAAAGGTTATGTAGGCGTCTTTAGGTTCAAGGGTTCAAAGGCTTCGGCCCGATGGATACCGACCCCGATGCCAACCAATATCTCGAGTTTCTATTTTACCCCATCGCCTGAAATTGGTTTTTTACAAAATAAAGACGCGATCCCACTGACAAGAGTAGGTTGGACTTTTCATAGCCAAAATCTTGAACCGTTCGATCTGGGTTATAAAATCGTAGCCAATCCAAAAAGGAGAGAAACGATGCATCCTCTAATCGAAAAATTAACCAAAAAAGGCCCGATCGTCACCGACGGTAGCTGGGGAACCCAGCTTCAAAATCGTGGCCTGAAACGCGGTGAATGTCCGGATTCATGGAATCTCAGTCATCCGGAGCTAGTTGAGGAAGTCGCCCACCAGTATGTTGAGGCCGGAAGCCGGATCATTCTAACCAACACCTTCGGTGGCAGCCGCTTGTCTTTGGAACGCTATCACCTCGGTGATAAAGCGGTTGCCATCAATACTGCCGGTGTCGAGATTTCGAAAAAAGCCGCCGGAAATCGCGCCATCGTATTTGCATCGATTGGTCCTACGGGTAAAATGCTTCTGACCCAGGAGACCACGGAAGATGAACTGCAAAAGGTGTTTGAAGAACAGGCCGATGCCCAAGCAAGGGCCGGGGCCGATGGTATCATCGTTGAGACCATGATCGACATTACCGAGGCTGGGATTGCTGCCAGGGCCGCTAAACAAACCGGACTTCCAGTGATTGCCAGTATGGTTTTTGATTCTGGTGTCGATAACGATACGACCCTGATGGGCGTAACCCCGGAAGCTGCTGTGGATGAATTTACGAAAATAGGTGTCGATGGCGTCGGCGCAAATTGCGGCCAGGGAATCGAGGGTTATATACCGATTTGCCGGCGAATGCGTCAGGTCACCGATCTTCCGATTTGGATTAAGCCCAATGCCGGACTTCCCGAAATCGTAGATGAAGAAACGATATTTTATACCACTGCTGATGAATTCGCGAAATTTGTTCCCGACATGATTGCAGCCGGCGCTAATTTTATCGGGGGCTGTTGCGGATCAGACCAAGGCTTTGTAAGTGCAATCCGGAGAATCATCGCCGAATTGTAGTGTTAAATTTCCTTTTTTTTTCATGAATCACTTCATCGGTTGAACGAACCTTCTCCATCGTTGAATTTTTAGGGTGAGCAAAAAAAAATGAACGGCATCCATTAGATAATTTATTTTCACTTTTTTCTTGCATTTGGGTAGTGTCCTGTGTCATAAGAAGGTTTATAAAAAACTTATTTGTGTACGTATCGGAAATGGTAGAATAAATTGGTTCAGCGGCCCGATTCTGAAACAATCGTCCCACCATCGGAGGGGTTAACGAATGGTGTCCCTATTATGATTGTTTATTGATTTGATTTTGCAGTAAAACCATCACCCAACTTCCTCTCCGAGCCCGTTTTCAGCCTTTAGACATTTTCATCCCAGGGCAGGCGTTACGGACCTCGGGCTCGAACACCTAATTTCTTCCTTTCGTTTCCAACCTGGGTAAATAGGGGAATTTGATACCATTCTGCCCTGTCGAGTTCCCCGGTTTTGAATCGATTTTGGCAACATGGATAAACATTTAAGAGGAGAATGTGAGCTATGTCAAAGCTAATAGAATTTGAACATTTGCTGACAACCGGTAAAGTTACGCGGCGTGAGTTTATGGCCCGGGTATCGGCCCTGGGTCTTATGGCGGTTGCGTCGCCAGCATTGATGAGCAGCACGGCTAAAGCGGCCACACCCAAAAAAGGGGGACGTTTTATAATTGGGATAACCGGTGGATCAACCACTGATTCAATGGATCCTGGAACGTTGACATCCAACATGAACCAGAATGTCAATTGGCAGATAAGAAACTGTCTGGTTGAAATCGATCACGAATTCAATGCCATTCCTGAACTTGCCGAGTCCTGGGACTCAACACCGGATGCAAAAGTGTGGACGTTTAAGTTGCGCAAGGGCGTAGAATTTCACAATGGCAAAACCATGACAGCTGAGGATGTGGTCTTTTCCATTAACCACCATTTGGGCGAAGAATCCAAATCTGCCGCTAAAGGGTATTTAAAAAATATTGCAGATATTAAAGCTGACGGGAAGCATGAAGTTAAATTTGAGCTTTCCGGGGGCTCTGCCGATTTCCCGTTTATCCTGGGCGACTATCACTTAACCATTTGTCCCGCCGGAACTCAAGGCCCGGAATTTGAAAAGGGTATCGGCACCGGGGGCTATATTCTGGAGCACTGGGAACCGGGTGTCAGAGCTTTTGCAAAACGCAATCCCAATTACTGGAAAGAGGGAAGAGCCCATTTTGATGAGGTCGAAACCCTGTCGATTTCTGATACCAATGCCAGAACGAATGCCCTAAAGACCGGCCAGATAAGTTACATGGACCGTGTTGAACTTAAAACGGTGCATCTGCTGAAAAGGATGAAGGGGGTAAATGTATCAGCTATAACGGCAACTGCGCACTACACTATCCCCATGCGGTTGGATCAAAGTCCATACGGCGACAATAATGTCCGTATGGCCTTAAAGCTCGCGGTTGACCGTGAAGCGTTAGTGAAACAAATATTACGCGGTTATGGCGAACCCGGCAATGATCATCCCATTGCACCGGTAAATAAATATCATGCTAAAAATCTGGAGCAAAGAAAATATGATCCGGAAAAGGCTAAATTTTATATGAAAAAAGCCGGCATGCTGGACCATACCTTTAATCTGCATGCGGCCGATGCCGCCTTTGCCGGAGCCGTGGACGCTGCCGTCCTCATGAAGGAGCAGGCTAAAAAAGCGGGCATCAACATCAATGTTGTTCGAGAGCCTGATGACGGGTATTGGAGCAATGTTTGGATGAAAAAAGAGTGGTGCATGTGCTACTGGGGGGGGCGTCCCATCGAAGATATGATGTTCTCAGTTGCCTACTCTGCCGGTGCTCCCTGGAATGATACACTATGGAATAATAAGCGTTTTAACGAACTGCTCATCATGGCAAGAGCAGAGCTTGATACAGATAGACGCCGAAAGCTGTATGTGGAAATGCAGGAAATATGCAGAAATGACAGCGGAACGGTAGTTCCCATGTTCAACCAGATGGTTGAAGCCAGTTCATCTAAACTGGCACATGGACCTATTTCAGGGCACATGGCTTTAGATGGCATGAGAAATGCCGAACGATGGTGGTTCGCCTAATACCATGGCAATTGCCGTTTCGTGCTGCGAAAGAGATGGCAATATTAGAGTTATTCTGAATGAAACTCCTCAATGCGGGCTTTTCTTCACCCTGTTGTTCAGTACCCGCAGAATAGGGCGAGGGGATCAACACCAGCTCAACTTTTTAATTGCGAAAAGGTATAAAAATGAGTTCAATACTTGGAATTGTAATCAAACGCCTTGGGTTGGGGCTGCTGACCATCATTGTCATCTCAGTGCTTATTTTTTTGGGAGTGGAAGCATTGCCTGGCGATGTTGCTGAAGCCATTCTCGGCCAGGAGGCCACCCCTGAAACCGTGGCGGCCTTTCGCAAGGAGATGAAACTGGACCTGCCGCCTCACATACGCTATTTCGCTTGGCTGAGCGGTTTTATGCAGGGCGATTTGGGCAGATCCCTGGCCAACAAACGTCCGATTTCCGAACTAGTTTTCTGGCGTTTCGGCAATACGTTATTTCTGGCGGCCTCGGCAGCGGTGGTGGCGGTGCCGGTGGCAGTTATCCTGGGAATACTGGCGGCCCTTTATCGCAACAGCTTGTTTGACCGTATCATTTCGATGGTGACGCTCAGTACCATTTCTTTTCCCGAGTTTTTTGTGGCTTATATCCTGATTGCCCTGCTTTCCGTGCAGCTGGTTGTTTTTCCCAGTATTTCCAATATTAACGATCAGATGTCTTTTTTTCAAAAGATACATGCAATTATACTTCCCAGCCTGACGCTAACCCTGGTGGTTGTGGCCCACATGATGCGGCAGACCAGGGCTGCAATCATCAACATCCTGGCCAGTCCATTCATCGAGATGGCCAGATTGAAAGGTATCAAACGCTTGCGGGTCATCGTTCTGCATGCTTTTCCGAATGCGCTTTCACCGGTTATCAATGTCATCGCCCTGAATCTGGCTTATCTGGTGGTCGGTGTGATAATCGTTGAAGTGGTATTTGTTTATCCCGGATTGGGGCAACTACTGGTGGACTCGGTATCAAAGCGGGATATCCCGGTTGTTCAGGCCAGCGGACTTATTTTCGCGGCTGTCTATGTGGGGCTCAATCTTCTCGCTGATATTTTGTCGATTATCACCAATCCCCGGCTGCGAAACCCCAGATAAGGAGAGCATAAGATGGCGTTTTTCAAATTACTCAGACAATCGCCCTGGAGCGCCCGAGTCGGTTTGATGATGGTGCTCATCAATGTCATTGCCGCCCTGTTTACACCATATATTGCCCCTTACAGTGAAACTGAAATTGTCGGCGACGTCTGGCTGCCCATGAGCAAGGATCATCTGCTGGGTACCGACCATCTGGGAAGGGATTTGTTCACCCGGCTGCTATACGGCGCGCGCAACACCATTGCAATCGCTTTTATCACCACCCTGCTTTCCTTTGTGGTGGGCACAATTTTAGGGTTTTTTGCCGCAACGCTGGGAGGCTGGACAGACCTGACTCTAAGCCGCATCATTGATATCCTGATGGCCTTTCCGACCCTGATTTTTGCTTTAATCGCGCTTTCGGTGGTCGGTACATCCATCACTGCTTTGATCGCGATCATTGCATTGCTCGACTCTACGCGGGTGTATCGACTCTCCCGGGCCGTGGCCATGGACATTGCCGTTATGGAATATGTTGAAGCGGCCCGGCTGAGAGGGGAAAAGATCTGGTGGCTGATGCGCCAGGAGATTCTGCCCAATGCCATGCCACCGCTGGTGGCCGAGTTCGGCCTACGATTTTGTTTCGTATTTTTATTCATTGCCGCTTTAAGCTTCCTGGGTTTGGGGATTCAGCCTCCCACGGCGGATTGGGGTGGCATGGTGCGGGAAAATGCGGGGGCCATTACATTCGGCATTTTTATTCCGCTATGGCCAGCGGGAGCCATCGCATTTTTGACCG
>JASFSK010000134.1:0-9482 GCA_050114455.1 Desulfobacterales bacterium
GCCGTTGCTTTCCATATTGCCTTGCTGAAAATAAGCCGGAAAGCGATGCATATACTGATCGTAGGGCAGGATGGCTTCGGTTTGGGCGCCGAAAAAATTGTTGTACCAGATGCCGATCAAGGCCAGGATGACAGGGATATTTTTATCAAATGGCGCCTCTTTGAAGTGGCGGTCCATAGCGTGTGCGCCTTCAAGCAGACCGACAAAGTTCTCAAATCCGATATAACAGGCGATCGGCAGCCCAATGGCCGACCAGAGAGAATAGCGTCCCCCCACCCAATCCCAGAATTCAAACATGTTGTCTTTGTCGATGCCGAATTCTTCAACCTTTTCGAGATTGGTGGACAAGGCCACAAAATGTCTGGCCACATGCGTGGAATCTTTGGCCTGTTGTAAAAACCAGTCACGGGCACTGAAAGCATTGGTCATGGTTTCCTGGGTGGTGAAGGTTTTAGAGGCAATCATAAACAGTGTGGTTGATGGGTTCAATTTTTTCAATGTTTCCGAAATATGGGTGCCGTCGATATTGGAAACGAAATGAACCGCAAGCTTCTTGCTTGCATAAGGATGCAAGGCTTCGGTGACCATCACCGGACCCAAGTCCGATCCACCAATGCCAATGTTAACGATGTCGGTAATCCGGCTGCCGGTATAGCCTTTCCATTGGCCGGATCTTATTCTTTTGGTGAATCCCTCCATCCTGTGCAGAACGGCATTGATCTGTGGCATGACATTTTGCCCGTCGACATAAACGGGTGATTTGTTGCGGTTGCGCAGGGCAACATGCAACACGGCCCGATTCTCGGTACCATTGATTTTTTCCCCGTTAAACATGTCCTCTATGGCCTTTTTCACCTCCGCTTCTTTTGCCAGTTCCAAAAGGAATTGGAGGGTTTCGTCCGTTATCCTGTTTTTTGAATAGTCCACCAGAATATCGTCGAAGCGGACATGAAACCGACTCGCCCGCCCTGGATCCGAAACAAACAGGTCTTTCATATGAACGTCTTTGATTTTGTCAAAGTGATCGTTGAGTTTTTGCCAGTGTTGGGTCTGGGTTGGATTGATATTTGGCAACATATAAATAATCTTCCTTCGCGGTGCAAGATGTTGGTTATTTTTGGTACCGACTCGTCCGGGCGTGCGATTGGCTGGTTTTACTTTTTCGTTTTTATACTTAATATGTTTTATAAGCCAATATAGAATACTTCCTGAAGACTTCCAAGTCAAGAAAGGCCCCATTGACAACCATGCCAATTGACAATTCCATAGCCCATTTGAATTCAGATCGATTCCGGGTGAACATCGTAGCCGATCTGACGCAGATATGCCGGACAGCGGCCGATGAAATCCTGCGGTTGGTGGATCGTGCGGGATCGAATGCGAAACCCTTTACTGTTGCACTTTCGGGCGGAACAACTCCCAGACGACTGCATGCCCTGATGGCCGGCGATCCCGTCGTTCGGACCCGGTTGCCCTGGGACGATATGCATTTTTTCTGGGGAGATGAACGGCATGTGCCACCGGATCACCCACAAAGCAATTACCGAATGGCCTGGGAAACCCTGCTGTCTGTGGCCCCCATACCAGCTAAAAACATCCATCGGGTGCCCTCCGAAGAGCCGGATGCGGCCAAGGCGGCCGAAAAATACGAGCAGGAATTGAAGGCCTTCTTTGAGCTGGAGGGCGGCCAAATGCCCCGGTTTAAATGTATATTGCTGGGAATGGGTAACGATGGCCACACCGCGTCACTGTTTCCAGAGACCGGGGTTTTGTCTGAAACAAAGCATATGGTGGCAGCCCATTGGGTTGAAAAATTGAAAGCCCATCGGATCACCATGACCGTGCCGGTGTTGAACCGTGCCGATTTGATTGTTTTCTTGGTCAGCGGCGCCGAGAAGGCCAAAGCCCTGAAAGCCGTATTGCAAGGTGATTATCGACCTGAGCAATTTCCGGCACAGCTTATTCGGCCGGACCAGGGGGAGTTGCTGTGGATCGTGGATCAAGCGGCGGCGAGCTGTTTGACTGTTTCATTTAAGATATGAATTCAGTCATTTGAATTTTAGGACACGGATTTTCACCGATGGTCACGGATTTTGAAAAAACGTTAAAACATTCGGTATTTGGTCTAATGTTAGGTCAATCCGTCTAATCCGAGTTTGTCCGTGTCCCTAACCATTTTGAATAATAACTCAGTCAAGAAAGGGAGATGAAATGAATTCCCAATGCGACATCGGTTTGATCGGCCTGGCCGTGATGGGCCGGAATCTGGTTTTAAACATGGACGACCACGGCTTTCAGGTGGCGGTCTTTAACCGTACCATTGAAAAAGTAGATGAATTCATGGCCGGCGATGCAGCCGGAAGGTCCATCACCGGCTGCCGGAGACCTGAGGATTTTGTAAAGCATCTTAAACGACCCCGGCGGGTGATGATGATGGTCAAGGCCGGAGAGCCGGTAGATCGAACCATCCAAAACATTGTCCCGTTGCTCGAGGCGGGTGACATTTTAATCGATGGCGGAAATTCTTACTTCAAAGACACAGAGCGTCGCATCAAAGAACTCGAGCGCCTTGGCATACATTACCTCGGGGCGGGAATTTCCGGTGGGGAAGAGGGCGCCCGGCATGGACCCAGCATTATGCCCGGCGGGTCCGACGACATCTGGCCGCATGTCAAACCCATTTTCCAGGGAATTGCCGCCAAAGTTGGTCCCAACAGGGATATTGCCTGCTGTGACTGGGTGGGATCCGGAGGTGCCGGACATTATGTCAAAATGATTCACAACGGCATTGAATATGGAGACATGCAGCTGATATGCGAAGCTTACAGTCTGTTGAAAGATGGCCTGGGGCTTTCCAATGAGCGTCTCTACGATATCTTTGCCCAGTGGAACCGGGGCGAACTTGACAGCTATTTGATCGAGATTACCCGGGATATTTTTTCAGCAATCGATACCGAAAGTGGTGCCCACCTGGTGGACATGATACTTGACAGGGCCGGTCAGAAAGGCACCGGTAAGTGGACGAGCCAATTGGCCCTTGATCTGGGGGTGCCGACCACGCTGATTACCGAAGCGGTGTTTGCCAGAATCCTTTCGTCTCAAAAAGACAAACGCTTGCGGGCCAGCAAAGTGCTTGCCGGCCCTGGCGGCTCGCTCGCCAAATGGCGCCAGTCAGTCAATCCAGAGCAATTTATCGAGGCGGTTCGCCAGGCTCTTTATGCCTCTAAAATCTGCAGTTACGCCCAGGGATTCGTTCAGCTTCAGGCTGCTTCGGACGAGAATGAGTGGGGATTGAATTACGGCGAAATTGCAATGATGTGGCGCGGCGGATGCATTATCCGGGCGGTTTTTCTCGAGCGGATCAAAGAGGCCTTTGAACAGGATGCCGGTCTTGAAAATTTGCTGCTGGACACCTATTTTAAAAAGGCTGTGGAATCGACTCAAAACGGCTGGCGGCAAGTTGTCGCCACCGCCGCCGGTCTCGGCATTCCCGTGCCGGCCATCAGTGCGGCTCTGAATTACTATGACGGCTACCGCAGCGAACGCCTGCCCCATAACCTCCTGCAAGCTCAGCGAGATTATTTTGGCGCCCACACCTACGAGCGCATCGACCGTGCAGGGAATTTTCACTCGGACTGGCTTGAATTAAGGCGTAAGCCGTAGAAATGATTCTGAGGGATCAAGGCAGAACGGATTTCAGCGGCTACGCTGTTGAACCGAACGCTGAACTCATGCCTGATTTTTTTGTATAGGACCGGGATCCTCACTGAGATGATCGTGCTAGGGCTGCTCCGGCCTCAGGTCGATTATCTCCATGCGGTTGTTGCGTTCCGGGTGGTTGGTTGAGGGTCCCTCGGTCAAAATGACCAGATCCTCCTCGATCTCATTGAATTGAAGCCAATTTTTGGTCCATGATCTCCAGTCTTCCGGGTGGTCCGGCTCGTGCACCGGCCAGACCCCGTAAGAAAACATGAGATCCTGGATGGTTTTTTTCTGGGAGCTGACGGCAGTTATCCATACGGGAAGCTTGAAACGGGTGATGCTTCGTGCGGTAGCACCACTGTGAGTGGGGACGATCACGACGGCCGGTGTTATTCGGTCCAGGGTGTTTTCGACACTTGATGCTATCAGGTTCGAAATTTTGATTTTGTCGTCCCTGCGACTTTTTTGCAACACTTGCCTTGTGGTGTAAACCGTTCGATGCGGCTCTACGGCGGCGGCGATTTTTGTCAGCATGGCAACCGATTCCACCGGGTATTCCCCCATGGCGGATTCCCCAGACAACATCACACAGTCCGTACCGTCCAGGATCGCATTGGCGACATCGGTGGCCTCCGCCCGGGTCGGACGGCGGTTGGTTGTCATGGATTCCAGCATTTGGGTGGCGGTTATCACCGGTTTGCCCAGCATGTTGGCCTGGCGCATAATCTTCTTTTGCGCCACGGCAATTTGTTCGATGGGTATCTCAACGCCCAGATCTCCCCGGGCGATCATGATGCCGTCGGCGGCGCGAAGAATGCCATCCAGGTGATTGCGTGCTCCGGCGCGTTCGATTTTAGCGATTATAAAGGGGCTGTGTCCCAAACGGGCTGCGGCATTCCGAACCATTTCTACGTCGGCAGCGGTTTCTACAAATGATTGGCTGACGGCGTCGACGCCGTTTTCCATGGCAAACTTAAGGCATTCGTGATCGTGATTCGTAAATGCGCTGATGCCCAGGTCAATGCCCGGCAGATTGAGCCCCTTGCGGGAACGCAGCCGCCCACCGACAATCACTTTGCAGTGAACATCGTTTTCGTCAATTCGATCCACCTCGACTTCCACGTACCCATCATTTATATACAGTTTGTCACCGGGTTTGACTGCTTTCGGCAGGGACGCAAAGCTGACCGAAACGCGTTTGGAATTGCCGATGATATCCTCTGTGGTTAAACAGAATGATGCGTCGGGCTTTAAGTTAATCGGTTCCTCTGCAATTTGACCAATTCGCATTTTGGGACCGGGAAGATCGGCCATAATGGCCACTTGACGGCCGGTCGCCTGGGATGCCGCTCGGATTTTTCTGATCGTCTCCTGGTGACTGGGGAAGTCTCCATGAGAAAAGTTCAACCTGGCGACGTTCATACCCGATACCAGCATCCGCCGTAAAATTACGGGTGAGTCCGAAGCCGGTCCGATGGTGCAGACCAATTTGGTCTTATTGGCAGGAAATGCCATGGGCTTGCTCCTTATCTAACCAAGGTTGATCATTTGTAACTGTTGAACCTTGTGAATCCTGAACCTGGAACCGATCAGTTTAGGCCTAAATATTCCAAGATGCCGGCCTTATATTTTTCCCTGAAGGCTTTCTCGACCTTATCAATGGGATTGGCCCCCAGAAAAAGCAGTAATTTATCAAGTTCAGATCTTCTTACCTGGATATCAGACTTATTTTTAAGGTTGACGATCTCCTTTTCGATCTTGAAATACGTCAACTTATCCTCCAACGGTAGCTGCCAGAACAACAAGAATCCGCGGTCCGGAAAGTCCACCTCCAATAGCTGGTAGCAATATTGCATAAACGTTTTTTCCAATCGCTGCCTGATGCCGGTGATTTCCTTCTTATTATCGGCCAGATCTTCGAGATTGCATGGTTTCCCGACGACCTCGAAATACATTTTTATTTTCGGCTCGGTGCCCGAGGGCCTCACGGTGACTTTTATGGCGGTGGTTTCCGACAGGTTTTCAATGTAATAAATCAGCATGTTTCTGGCGGAAGTATCTGTTTTTGACAAATGGGGTTGAGGATCCCCCTGACGCCGATCCAATCGTCGTTTGACAATGAAATTATTGAACTTCTTGATTTCCGTGCTCCTCAGATGATCCATGATAAAGCCGATCTGCTCCATTCCCTTGGCCCCTAATAGCCGGATTTCGGTCAGGTAATTATGACAATAGCCGTAGGTTGAATAGATGTCGTTTAGATCATCCAGCAGGGTTTTGCCCTGCTTTTTTAATTCGGCGGCATGTTCGCACAACCAGATAGCAGCGCAGGCCGCATCTTTATCCCGGGCATAGTTGCCGGTCAGGTATCCATGGCTTTCTTCGGCGCCAAAGATGAAATTATCGATTTTCCCGGCTTTTTCAATTTTGTTCATTTCGTCGGCGATATACTTGAAACCCACCAACAGATCCCCGGTACATTGAACATTATTTTGTTGGGCGATTTTTTGCATCAGCGATGTGGTGACATCCGTTTTGATGATAACATTGTCCTGACCGAGGCGGCCGCTGGCCCGGTATTTCGAAATTGCATAGTTGGTCAGGATGATTCCAATTTCGTTGCCGGTCAGAAACTGCCACGAATCATTGTGATGGATCATCACGCCGATTCGGTCGGCATCCGGATCCGTGCTGATGATGATGTCCGCCGCCAACTTGCGGGCAAATGGAAGTGATTTGTCAAAAGACTCGATGACTTCCGGGTTTGGAATGTTGAACGTCACATTCTCGAAAGCACCGCTCAAATTCGATGTTTGCGGGTCAAGGCTGATATCGAATTTCAATCTTTTTATGATGGGATAGACAGAGGTCAGGCCGGTTCCGTGCAAGGGAGAATACACAATTTTTAGTTCCCGTTCCTCCGATAAAGAAACCGGGCAAACCGCTTCATAATAGGCATCGTCGACCCGTTCATCGATCCATTCAACCATCCCTTTCTCCTTGGCATCATCAACATCGACGGTCAAAATTTCAGCAACATTTCCGGTAACTTCGTCGACTAGAATCTGATCATCGGGAGGGATCAATTGCCCGCCATATTGGTCATATACTTTTTTACCGTTGTCGGTGGGCAGGTTGTGACTGGCGCTGAACATATCACCGGAAACAGCGTTTAAATGGCGAATGGCATAAGACAGTTCGGGCGTGCTTCTCTCCGCCCGGAACAAATACACCTTAATGCCGTTGGCAGCGTAGACGGCTGCCGCGGCGTTGGCCAGCCTGCGACCGTCAAGATCTTTAACGGGATTGGCCAGCGTTTCACTGTAGATCCCCCCTTGGGTATATTTTCTGACATCATATGCCAGAACAACTCCGCGGGCTTTGGCCTGCTCACCGTACTGCCGGATCAGATACTGGCTGTGTCCCTGGGCTGATGCCTGGATAGTCCAGGTGTTGATCCGATTGGGGCCGATGCCGACGAGCCCTCGACGACCGCCGGTACCAAACGGGATTACCTGATAAAATGAATCCAGTAGAAAGTCCCATTTTTCAGAATCAATCAAGTAGGTGATTTGGGGAACATAATCCTTGAATGTATCATCGGTTAACCAGGTTTGAAGCCACATTACAGCCGAATTCAGATATTTGCTCGATACGTCCAGGCTGTCGAAACCATTTTTGGTTGTTTCTAGCAGTATTTTAAGGTTTGTCATTAAATCCTCTCTCTTCGCATTCAATTGGTTTACAGGTCATTTTAGGTCTGAATCGTTGGTCGTCAACCAAACGTACTGGTAAGGCTGAAGCGTCAATATTTGCGTATTGACGACATCCCCGGTTATCAGATCGGTCATCCGGGCCTGGGTTAATTTATCTGCCAGCGACAGTGAGATTTCGGCACCTGAAATATTGGTCAGCGCATAAATCGTCTGATCATCTGAATATCGTTTAATGGCAAATATTCTGGGATCGACCTCGAGTATTTCAAAGGCTGCATTGGGGTGGAAGGCTTTTTGGCGTTTTCGTATCCGGATCAGGTTTAAATATGGGTAGAAAACCCGCGAGCGAAAAGATGCGGGATCGTTTAATTCTGCCTGCAAAAGTCCGACATCAAGCTTCTCCCGATTGACCGTTCTGGCGCGCCCGGTCTTTTCAACTCCCTCGACCCAATTGCGGGAGCCCAGGAGACTGTGGATGTAGGTGGCGGGAACTCCCGGCAAAACATATTGGATGGCCTGGGAGGCCAGGAATTTTTCGGCTCTGGTGGCGTTTTGGTCTGCCAAAATTGCATCGACATAGGTTATATTCAGCTCATAAGGGCTTTCGGTACCATCTGCATTTTGTTTGTAAGAAACTTGTCCACCATTGGCAGTGACAATATCAATCAACGCTTTGAGTTCCTCGGGCGGCAGGATTCCCTCTAACGGGCGAACGCCGATGCCGTCATGGGAGGCCGTAAAATTAAAAAAAGTGTTCAGCGGTGATTCCAGGTGAAGACTTCGGGCCCATTGGGAGAGGATTGTGGCGTCTTCTTTGACAAACGAATAGAAAAGCAACGGCGGCAGCGTAAAATTATATACCAACTGGGCTTCATCCCGGCCATTGCCGAAATAGCTGATATTTTCGGTATGGGGCACATTGGTCTCGGTTATAATCACAACCTCCGGTGCCACCAGATCCAAAATGCTCCTGAACAGCTTTACCATGTCATGGACCTGGCGCAAATGAATGCAGCTCGTACCGATTTCCTTCCATAAATAGGCAACCGCATCAAGGCGCAGGTACCTTGCGCCTTTCTGGACGTAGAACAATAGCACTTCAATCATTTTTTCGAGGACATCCAGGCTCTTAAAGTTAAAATCAATTTGATCGGAGCTGAAGGTGGTCCATAAATAAACATCGGTGCCGTCCAATTTCGTATACTTGGACAAAAGGGGCAGGGACCTCGGGCGGGTTACCTTGGAAAGATCTGTTGCGGGATCGACTTCAATGGCAAACTTTGAAAATCCTTTTTTGCCTTCTAGATAAGATTTAAACCAATTGCTTTTTGATGAAAAATGATTGAGCACATAATCAAACATCAAATCAAAATTTTTGCCGATTGCTTTGACATCCTCCCAGCCGCCAAGTGCGGGATCAATGGCAAAGAAATCAATCACCGAAAATCCGTCATCGGAAGAATACGGGAAAAAAGGCAAAAAATGGATCCCTGACATGACCCCTTCCAGGTGATCGACAGCAAATTCATGCAGGCTGGCAACCGGTACCCGACCTTCCTTCTTTAGGGAGTCTCCGTAGGTGATCAAGATGGCATCATTTTCGGAGAAATATCCCTTCTTTTTTCTTTGCTCAGCCGGAAAATTTTCAATGATAGGCTGGATTCTTTCAAGGGCCAGCTGCCCGCTGGCCTCTCCGTAAATACGGTTCAACAACTGCTTTATTGGATTAAAATTTTCCATTTTGTCTTCCCTTGGTAATTCCGCCAAGTTTAACTAATTTCTCCCGGGAGCCAGCCGCACTCGCGCATAAAATTTCTCAAACCTTGGTGAAGTACGGAATAGGAAAAGAATTTTTTTCCCAATTCATAATTATGATTCACCATTGCCTGACAAAGATCCGGGTTGTCCAGAATCTGTTTGGTCTTTTCAACCGCCCGTGAGGTGACGAATCCATCTATCTCAATGACCGAAAAGCCTTTGGGCTTGATGTCTTTGGTGTAAATTGAGTATGCATTGACCACGATGGGTTTGCGAAAATAAATGGCTTCCAGAAATGCGTTGCCA
>JASFSK010000135.1:0-9418 GCA_050114455.1 Desulfobacterales bacterium
GATCCTTCCACAGCCGTCAGCTTGTTGATAAAAAGCTGATGTCCCATCCATTGGTTCCAAATCGGTCCCGGTTCGTCTCTGCGTTCAAAGGTAATCAGACCCGTGGTGCCTTCGAATTTGGTGTCCTTCAGGCCGGCAGCCACGTCCTTGGGATCGGATGATTTGATCCGCTCCATGGTATCTGCCAGAATCATGACTTCGTCATACAGGAAAAGTGCGAAAACGGGCGGGTCCATATTGTATTTCGCCTTGTAGGCCGCTTTGAATTTTTCACCCAACGGCGATAACTTCAGCTTATCCGACTCAAATGTCGCGTAAGTCACTCCGACGCCCTTCTCACCCAATATTTCCTGAAAGGCCGGATAGGTGGGCCAGTCCCAGCTGCACAGAATCTGCATCTCAGGAGCCAGGCCGATTTCAATAGCTTGTTTGGGGATCAGGTTGGTGGCTTCATAAACCGCCGCGATGACCAAAAGTTCCGGCTTGGGCGATTTTGCCTTTAGCTCCAGAAGCTGGGGTTTAAGATCCGTAGCCTCCTGCGGATAACCGATATCGTAAACTGTAATGCCTGAGGCGACAGCAATCTTTTTCAGGTATTCAGCGAAGCCGGTGCCGAAGGCGTTGGTTTCATACAAAATGGCCATGGTCTTAAAATTTTTTTTGATGTAAGGCAGGGCCAGCTGGGCGATTTCAGCGTTAAACGGACCCACGCGATAGATATAATCCGAGTGGCCGGCGGTTAAATCATCGGTCCAGCTGTAATGCAGCAGAATCGGCACCTGCATCTGGTTGGCGACCTTTGCCTGAGCCACTGCCACCGAACTGTGCCACAGGCCAACAACGGCGGAAACTTTCTCTGAGGCAATCATTCGCTTCAATGCGATGACGCCAGCGGCCGGTTTGCCCTCGTCGTCGGCGATGACGATCTCAACTTTTTTGCCCAGGATTCCTCCCTTTGCATTGAGCTGCTCGACGGCCAACTCGACGGTTTGGACGTTAATTTTGCCCGATCTAAAATCACCGGTAGACAGGGGGGTCACCACTCCCAATTTGATGGTATCGGCGGCCATCGCACCGAATGAAAGGATAAAAATGGATCCGACAAAAATAAGAACGGTTAACAAAGCTGACTTTTTCATGGAACCTCCTTTTGGGGTTAAGGTTAAAGTGATAGGCCTCAGGTTCAGGGTTCAAAGGTTATCAAATGCTAATTTCAGTAACTTTATACACCATGGTTTTGCTTGGCCTTTTTCACCCGTTGGGTGAAATATAAATTCGACCCGATTGACTCATAATACTATTGTTAGAGACCAGTTAGGGCGCTCTAACAGGGAACCGTGAACGTTGAAACTTTCGACCTAGGTGTCAGAGTCCCAAATAATTTTTCTTGATATGCTCATCGCCCAGCAGGTCTTTGCTGACGCCCTGTCTGGCAATTTTGCCATTTTCCAGCAAATATCCGCGCTGACTGATTTTGAGCGCGTGAAAGATGTTCTGTTCGGTCAATAAAATAGTGGTTTTCTCTTCCCGATTGATTCTGACAAGCACACTGAGAATGTCTTTTACAACCAGAGGCGCCAATCCCAGAGAAGGCTCATCGAGAAGGAGCATTCGAGGGCTGCTCATCAGTCCGCGTCCGACGGCCAACATCTGGCGTTCACCGCCACTGAGGGTCTCTTCCTGCTGTTTTCTGCGTTCTGCTAATATCGGAAATAAATCAAAGACAAATTCCATCTGTCGTTTGATATTGTGGCGTGCCGTTTTCGGATAAGCACCCATTAGGAGATTCTCTTCGACACTCATCTGGCCAAAAAGCCATCCTTCCTCCGGAACCAGCGCCAGGCCCAGGGATGCGACTTTATCTGCCGCTAGTCCTTGAATGGGCCGATTTTTAAACGAAATGCGGCCTTGGGCCGGAACCAGCATACCGGATATGGTTTGCAGCAACGTTGACTTGCCCGCACCGTTCGGACCCAGTATGCACACAAACTCCTCTGCCTCAATCTCCAGTGAGACGGAATAAAGCGCCTGAAGGCCGTCGTAAAAAACATTCAAATTTTCGATTTTCAACATATCTCGTCTACTTGTTTTGAAACTTGTATTCTTCGCCAAGATACGCTTCGATCACCTTCCCGTTATTGGCGATATCAGCCGGACATCCATCTGCGATGAGTGCGCCCTGATGCAGGCAAAAAATGTGATGGGCGGTCTCCATTATGGCGCTCATCACATGTTCAACCCACAGGATAGTCATCTTGAACTCTGAATGAATTCTGGCCAGAATCGCCATCATCTCTTTGGTCTCGGAGGGATTCAAACCGGCGATGGTTTCGTCCAGCAGCAACAACCTGGGATCGACTGCCAAAGCGCGGGACAGTTCCAAAAGCCTTCTTTCCTGAAATGTCAGGGTTTTCGCCAAACGGTTGCGCTTCTCCCACAAACCGGCCAGACCCAGTAAATCCCTTAAATCGGACTGTTCCGGTCTGGCGCAAACCTGGAGATTTTCTAAAACGCTCATGTTCATAAATGGCCGCGGAATCTGATAGGTTCTCCCAATGCCGGCCCGGCAGATTTGATGGGGACGCAGGCCGGATATGGTCTGCCCCTGGAATACAATATTGCCTGCGGTGGGTTTATACACACCTGTTATGCAATTGATAAGGGTTGTTTTTCCGGCACCATTCGGTCCAATAAGGGCCACAATTTGATTTTTGAAAATATCGAGACTGATATCCTTAAAAACAACCAGGCCTCCGAAAGCCATTGAGAGATTATTGGCCTGGAGCAGCGATTCCGGCATTTGGAACTCTCCTGAAAATTGAGGAATGTAATATATCAGATGCATTTACATTAAGCACACGTGTCTTGTCAAGTGAAAAATTGAAAATCTTTTAAATAGTGACAGATAATAAAAAAGCCCATGCACAATTATAATAAAAATTAATCATAACATATGTTTAAACTATATAGCTGTTATCTTAACCAGTATTTGTCCAAAAGGAAAAATAAAAATTCGACTTGGAAAACAAAAAGCTTGACAAGGTGCATTCGTATGTAATATATCAGTTTCGGTTTGGTTGAAGCGTGCTCAATAGCATCGGGTTTTAAGAATATAGCAATCACAAGGATTTTTAATGCCAAAGCTTGCAGCGATAAAACAACCGGAATCTCTGGCCAGGATGGCATATGAAGCCATCCGCAAGTCAATTCTCTCGGGCCAGTGGAAAATCGGCGAAATCTATAATGAAAAAGCGATTGCGGCCGACCTTGGTATTTCCAGAACGCCTGTTCGGGAAGCACTTCTGGAGCTTGCCTCCCAGGATCTCGTCATATTTTTGCCTCGCCGAGGATTGATGGTCAACCGGTTCACCCGTCGTGATGTGGACGAAATATTTGAAGTTAGAAAAGCGATTGAGATGGCGGCAGTGGAAAAGATCACCCAGACCTCACCACCATTCGACCTGCTTGAAATTGAAGAATCCTTGTTCCGTCAACGCAAAGCACACAAACAGAAGGATTATCTGGCTTTTATGGAGGCAGACAGGCTGTTCCATACTCGGTTCAGCGAGTTGACCAACAACCGCCGTATCATTGCAATTCTGGACAATATCCGGGACATGATTCATGTGATGGGCGTTCAAGCCCTGGCACTCGAAGGCCGTGCCCTGGCAGTGATTGAAGAACATCTGGCTATTTTTAGGGCCGTCAAAAACGGAGAAATTGAAGAAGCCCGCAGGGCCATGGCTTATCATCTGGATCAAAGCAAGGAGGCTGTTGTAGAATCGGAACTATAGCACAGATAAGCTGGGTTTGAATATTTTGCCGCAAAAGCACAGAAATGATTTCTAAGGGCATTAGCCCGGATAAACTTAAAATTGTCAAATGACAAGCACCAAACTACAAATAAATTCCAACATACAATACTCAAATCTCAAACAAAATAGATCGCCAATTGTTTGGACTGTTGAATTTTGGTCATTGTGATTTGTTTGGTATTTGTGTTTGTTATTTGGTATTTTTAATTGCTGAAACACTGAAACCTTCATTTTCCTACAACAGGCTTTCGGACTACACCCCGCTAAAAGCTTAGGGAGGACAAAATGCGTATTCGGCCGTTTGATTACTGGGCAGCTTCCAACTTGGACGAGGCTTTGAACGAACTCGATCATTTTGGGGCGGATGCAAAGATTATCGCCGGAGGTACTGACCTGGTGTTAAACATGAAAAAGAAAAATATCCTGCCACGCCGGTTGATCAGTATCCATAACCTTGATGAACTTGACTTCATACGACCGGATGACTCAGAAGTTCAAATTGGTTCACTGACAAAACATGCCGATATTGCTGCTAATTCTTTCCTCAAACAGCATTTCCCGATTCTATCTGAAGCGGTTGGTCTTATTGGTTCCTGGCAAATTCGCAATGTCGGAACGATCGGCGGCAACCTTTGCAATGCATCACCTGCGGCCGATTCGGCGCCACCCTTGCTGGTGCTGGATGCGCAGCTCATTCTGGCCTCAAAAACGGCTGAAAAAAAAATCGCTCTTGAATCCTTTTTAACGGGGCCCGGTGAAACGGAATTAGAGCCCGATCAGATTTTAAAAGAAATCGTGATCGAACTCCCCAAACGACCCTCGGCAGGCTGCTATCTTAAACTTCGCAGAAGAAAAGCGGTCGATGTGTCCCTGGCCGGTGTGGCTTTTCAGGCAGAAATCGATCCGGACGCTAAAACCCTGGCCAAGGTCGGCATTGCTTTGGGAGGCGTCGCGCCCACGCCTGTCAGGGTGCCGGAAGCCGAAGCAGTGTTGGTCGGATTGCCACTGGAAGAGGCCTTAGAAAAAGTATCTGATTGCGCTAGAATTGCCGCTCAAGCTGCAAACCCCATCGACGATGTGCGGGCGACGGCCTCCTATCGGCGGATCATTGTCGATGTCTTCTTGCATCGATGTGCCCAAAATGTGCTGAGTAGACTCAAAAACGGCGGAGGAAATTAAAAAATGCGGGTTCCAATCAATATCAGCGTCAATGGAGAAGAATATCAACTGGAGGTTAAACCCAATCGGGTTTTGCTGGATGTTTTGCGGGAAGATTTGGGCCTGACCGGTACAAAAAAGGGATGCGGTCTCGGCAAATGTGGTGCTTGCACGGTTTTACTGGACGGCCGTCCGATTCATTCCTGCCTGTTGTTGGCCGTACAAGCAGACAGAAAACAGATCACGACCATTGAGGGTATTGCTTCCGAAGAACCGCATCCGCTTCAGTCCGCTTTTGTCGAAAAAGGCGCTGTTCAGTGTGGTTTTTGCACCCCTGGAATGATCAATGCCGCCAAAGCCCTGCTCGATACCAATCCAAACCCCGATGAAGCTGAAATCAAGCTGGCGATTGCCGGAAATTTGTGTCGCTGTACCGGCTATAACCAGATAGTTTCGGCAATCCAATCCTGCATTCCACCAAAAACAAGCGTTCCGATTTCAAATAGGGGGAAATCAAATGAATGAATTAGACATCGTCGGCAAATCCTTTCCTCAGATCGATGGAATGCAAAAGGCCACGGGTAAAACAAAATTCGTTACGGATTTGGTTTTGCCGGGTATGCTTTACGGGCGCACACTGCGCAGCCCATACCCTCATGCGAGAATACTTAACATCAATACAACTAGGGCCAAGGCACTCGCCGGCGTAAAGGCAGTTGTCAGCTATGCCGATACACCGGGTATCAAATTCGGACCACGCTCCGAAGATTGGACCATTTTTGCCGACGATAAGGTCCGTTTTCAGGGAGATGAGGTGGCCGCGGTCGCCGCTGTTGACGAGGATACGGCAGAAGAAGCCCTGGAACTGATTGAGGTTGAGTATGAGGAGCTGCCTTATGTTGTGGACCCGCTGGAAGCCATGCAACCGGAAGCCCCCCTGGTTCACGATGACAAACCGGCCAACATTGCGGCCGAGTTCAAAGTGGAAGCCGGTGATGTTGACCAGGCTTTTGATGATTCACACATTATCTACGAAGATCGATATCATACCAATCAAACGTATCAGGCCTACATGGAACCGATGGCGACCCTGGCCGACGTTGATCTCTGCGGCAGGATAACCATGTGGACGGGCACCCAGATTCCAAACATGATGCGCATGACCTACGCCAAGGCGTTAGACCTATCACCGGATAATATTCGGATCATCGTCCCCGACTATGGTGGCGCTTTTGGCGGTAAAATGGAAAATAACATCCATCTCGTCGCCGCAGTTTTAGCCCAAAAGACGGGCAAGCCGGTGAAATTAGTCAATACCCGCTATGAGGATTTTCTGGCTGGCAACCCGCGGGTACCGATGATCATCGACATTAAGTTGGGCGCAACCAAGGAAGGTCTTTTAACGGGCAAAGAGGTGCAGGTGATTGGTGCTGCCGGCGCCCGGTTGGTGTATGCCATGGTAATTGTGGCGACCGCCTGCTACCGTGTGGATTCGTTGTATCGGTTTAAGCATGTGCGCTCGAAAGGCTATACCATTTATACAAACACGGTGCCCACGGCCTGTTTCAGGGGTTTCGGCAATTCTCAAATGACTTTTGTGCTTGAATCGGCCTTGGACATGATTGCCGATCAATTGAGCATGGATCCTGCCGAACTGCGCATAAAAAATGGAATTGGACCCAACGAGACCAGTGTACACGGCTGGAAAATAAACAGTTCGGGTTTGCAGGATTGTGTCGTCAAAGCCACTGAGAAGGCTGGCTGGACGACGAAATATCAGCAGAAAAAGCTTTTCAAAGGAATCGGATTATCGTGCTGCAACCATGTGTCCGGCAATCGTCCCTTTGCACGTGAGTTTGACGGCGGTGCGGGTATCGTCAGGGTTGGAAGGGATGGCCGGGTAATCGTTTATCACGGTGAATCCGATATGGGACAAGGTCAGAAAACCGTATTTGCTCAAATAGCAGCTGAGCGGCTGGGGATTCCACTGGAATCCGTGCATGTTGCCGACGTCGATACTGACTTGTCTCCTTTTGGTCTGGGAAGCTTTGCCACCCGCGGAACGCTGATGGGGGGAAACGGTGTGCTCGCCGCCGCCGAAGATGCCTTTAACCAATTGGCCCGGATAGCTGCTGACATGTTGCAAACCGACCCAAATGATATTGTATGTCGTCAAGGTAAATTTTTTGCAAACGGGACCCCGGATAGGTGTATATCGTTTACGGAGGTTGCCGCCCAGGCCACCTTTTCACGACACGGAGCGCCGGTAGTCGGCACCGGATTTTATGAACCGCCAACGGTATTGCCGGATCCTGAGACCAAGTATGGGAATATTTCTCCCGCCTATCCTTTTGCCTGCCAGATTGCCGAGGTGGAAGTCGATCCCGATACCGGCCAGGTAACTGTGACAAACTTTGTTGCTGCCCACGATGTGGGCCGGGCCATTAATCCAATGGCCACGGATGGACAGATCAGAGGAGGGGTGACCCAGGGGCTCGGCTGGACTTTGATGGAGAACATGGCTTACGAAAAAGGTAAAATAATCAATGCTGATTTTGTTGATTACATCGTACCGAGCGCACTGGATGTTCCCGAAATAAAGCCGATTCTGGTGGAACCCATCGAACCCAATGGGCCCTATGGAGCTAAAGGCATCGGTGAGCCGGCACTGAATCCAACAATGGCGGCCATCACCAACGCGATCTACAATGCCACCGGAGTCCGGATTAAAGAGTTGCCTGTATCGCCTGAAAAACTATTGGCTGAAATGAAGAAAAAACTTAAGCTGACCGAGGAAAGATGACAGTGGTCAGCGGGACAGATAGCAGAAAACCATTAAAACATAAGGAGGGAAACCATGCCAAAACCTGAAATTGAATTTAAAGATTATGACACCCACTATGAATGGCGCCCGGTAGAAGGAGACAGCCTTGGCATTAAAGAAAAAATACTCAGCTACGATGAAGACACCGGAGACTACACCCGTATGTTAAAATTTCCACCGGGCATTGAAACGGCAGAGACCTTGATTCATGACTTTTGGGAAGAAGTTTTAATTGTGGAGGGAAGCCTTTACGACATTGCCAAAAAAGAAACCTTTCTGCCCGGTTATTATGCATGCCGCCCACCGGGAATGACCCACGGTCCCTACAAAATCCCCTACGGATGTGTCACCTTTGAAATTAGATACCATAAATAAAGTGGGTTGAAGGACGATTGACGAAGTAAGGAATTCTACCGAATTTAAATTTAAAAATTAGATCAAGGGGGTCGGGATTCAAGTTGAGTTCGAATCCACAATTCGTTAACTTTGAACGTAAATACCGTAAAAGTGAAATCGTCTATCTAACGGCAAAGCAACCTTAGCCACATCATATACGTGAAGGCGGTTATCTATGAGCTAAGGTGACTTTTTGTGATTTTATCAACCCTGAACGGTGAACTCTAAACCTGTGAACGGATATAAGGGAGAAAAGAATTGGAACTAGATCTTGTGTTGGAGAGCAAACAGGAACGCCGGGAACTGGCCTTTAGTTATAGCCGGCTGGTCAACGCCGGTTACGTCGGCAAAAACCAGGAGGAAGTTCGCCGGCACATAGATGAACTGGCCGCCAAAGGCATTCCCGGACCAAAATCGATTCCGGTTTTATACCCGGTTGTAAGCAATGTACTGAGCCTCGCTCCGGGGATCGAGGTCTATGGAAATGAGACATCCGGAGAGGTGGAATATGTTCTGTGCGTCGTCACGCAAGACGAAATTTATGTGGGTCTGGGAAGCGACCATACCGACCGCCATTTAGAAGAAACCGATATACCGAGGTCTAAACAGATTTGTCCCAATATAATGGGCCGAGTGGTTTGGCCTCTGGCTGAGATTGAAAATCACTGGGATGATCTCCTTATAACTGCTAGCGTTCTAAATAATGGAAAAGACACTCACTACCAGGAGGGCCGCCTGGGATTGCTTTTGAACCCGGCCGAACTCATGTCGTTTGTCAAAAGTAAAATACCGGGACCTTTGGAGAATTTGATCATATTTTCCGGAACCCTGGGAACTCTGACCGGTGAGTTTGTCTTCGGTCAAAAATTTTCCGCTGCATTAATTGATGAAAAACTGAACCGCCGCCTGGAAGTCTCTTATGACATAAGACCTCTGGATTATCTTACGGTGGAATGATTAAAGTTGTTTTTCGCTTAGGGAGTACAAAAGAGGATGTATGATGAAAGTAGCCTCAATTCAAATGTCTGTCATTGAAGGAGACAAAACGGCCACCATCGACAAAGCCATTGAAAATATACATCGCTGCAAGGGATACGATCTCGCCATTTTACCGGAAATCTGGAATATCGGTTTCATGAGTTTCGAGCGCTACATCTCCGCGGCAGAAGACAGTAACGGCCAAACTCTGCAAAGGCTGAAAAATGCGGCCAGAGAAGTCGGCATT
>JASFSK010000136.1:0-9415 GCA_050114455.1 Desulfobacterales bacterium
CAAACAACAGGTGGACGCTATTTTAAACGCAGGGCCGGTGGGCGGGGAGGAGCAACCCTTCTGATAAAGGACTTTTATGGACGGGCACTAGCTATATAAATTCCGAAGGAATTGTGATTGCATTAAAGGCAGTTAGAAAGGCCTATGACTTTTTTTCCAATATTGGATATCCCGATAAATATTTTCTAGAGATAGTTTTTCAAAAAAAGTTATGGTTGAAAGCTGCAACGAGGATTTAATTCGGGCATATGGAAAACTTGGTAAGGATGATCACATCTATTTAACCGACTGCAAGGAAGTGTGGCTTGCAGAACACAACTCGTTTGGTTTGAAAATGAGCAAGGATTTTTACGAAAGTATAATTATTCATGAAGTCGCCCATTTTATTGCTGAAAAGATAGCGGGATGCAAAATTGAAATTACCAATTCTGAATATATAGCCGATGTGGTTCAACTTTCACAAATGAAGCCCAGTCTAAGGCAGGCAATTTTGAGTAGGTTTCCCCTGCTGGCTTTTAAGACCGAAGAAATCAATTTAGATGTAATGTTGTTTAGTCCTGCGGTTTTTTCAGTCAGGTCCTACCTTCATTTCAAGGAAAGCAAGGGCCAATACACAAAAGACATTTTAAGCGGCACTATTGATAAGCCTATCGGATACGTTTATTGGAATTTTCATTAAGTTTCTTCATGATACTGGTTCGGCATTGATCACAGCCTTAAACCAAGGCATCTTCAACAAACATGTCCTATCCTCCAAATGCATTTATCTATTTATGTTGACACCCGTCAAAACCCTATGATAACAACAATTTATCTTCACTGATTTCGATAATCATCGAATTACTTTGTTTGGCAAGTGATATGCAACCGCAGCTCTGTCAAATTCCGGTCAGATGATGAGGGTTATCCCCAAAATTGCCTGAGTTTAGACCACCTCAATATATGATAAAAATAAAAAAAACTGATAGTCGGGAGTCTGACAGGTTGCCATTGCCCTCGAAATATGGTCGCATACATTTTTATTGACATTTAAACGTTAAATATCACCCTCGTAGAGTCCTTGCGAAATACATTAGAAATATTCAATATCGGAAAGCCGAGGTTTAGGTGATATTACCGGGAAATTTCGGATTGTTCAAATCCACCGCGGAGACATCAGACAGAGGCCTGTTAACCTGAAGCGTGCCGAGAAGATTTTCAAGGAGATGGAAACGGAATACTGTTTGGCCTTGACCAGGCACTCCGGCGTGGACGTTGGGAGGTTCAAAAGTGAACACCCGACTGCTTGAAAATGCATTTGCCCTGAATGGTCAACCTGCCAGTTTGATTTTTTTCAAATCTTCTTCGATGGCGTCTCTTAGTAACTCAATTCGAATTGGCTTGCTGAATATCCCATCAAACCCGGCTTCAACCAATTCATTTCTGTCAAATTCATGAATATAGCCGGATAAGGCATAGATAAGCATATCGGGTTGGGTTCTTCTGGCCCGTCGGCAGAATTCGGCGCCGTTCATCCAGGGCATTCGAAGATCGGTGATAATGACGTTGAAGTCCTTCCATTCCAACAAGTAGAGCGCCTCTTCAGGGCTGTCTAAAGCGACGACCGAAAAATCACATGATTCAAAAAGTTTTTTAATAACCTTGCATTGGGTAGGATTATCATCAATTACTAATATTTTTCGACTCATTGTGAATTATTTTTTTACGTAATGAGGGGTTAAGAAAGCGGACCATTCACAAGCCCCAAAGAAAATGCAGGCACCTTATCGAAGGTGATTGATGTTGTCAAATGCTATTATTATGAAAACTCTAGATTTTTAAGCGAACGGAGGTTCGAAGGCTTCAGCACACAATGCCATGCCGCACTCCACCCAATACATTCATTTAATCGATAAATTGTCAATATTTATTTTAGGAAAAACGGTAGAACGACGTAAATTCTCACCGGAAAGCCGGTGGCTGATGTGTTCGGTCACAGAATCGGGGCCATTAAGCAGGCGAAGCGGACCGCCAGTTTAAAGTGAAACGGCCGGTGGCTGTAATCTTCCAGGGTCACCGGCTGGCAGCCTCGAATCAACCGGGACCGAGGATAGCGGGCAGGTTGTTTGGGTTCATAAAGGCTGATAGCGCACAAATTGCTTGACTTCAGGAACCAGTTAATATAGCTGTCATGTAGCTACTTGGATTGTCTCTAAAATATAAATCTAGATAATTGGCTAAATTTTCTTCAAAGTTTTTGGTCTACAATTATCCAATTCCGATCAGTAAAATCAATTGTGTCAGTGATTATAGTTCGAGTGCTGTATTTTCTTTTTTGCATTTTCAAACAATCATAGAGGAAAGCTCAGACAAAAGGAGGAATTCATGATACGCAGAATTTTCTTGTTAAGCATGTCACTGGTCGTCATATTTGCCTGCTTGGTTACCGGTCCGGCTGCTTACGCCGCCGAGGCGATTGTCATCGGAGTGCCCACTTCATTAGGGTTTCTGGAAGGCAAGGAGTCGCACAAAGCCGTTGAGCTGGCCGTCGGTGAAATCAATGCCGCCGGCGGGGTCAAGGTCGGATCCGAAATGCGGCCATTTGAGGTCGTCGCCGCCGACCTGCGCGATGCTGCTGCCGGGGTGCCCGTTCCCGAAGCACTACTGGGCCTGGAAAAGTTAATTTTAGAAAAAAAGCCGACTGCCATTGTGGTCGGACCGTTCCGCTCCGAAGCGCTCTTGGCAGGTATGGATATTTTTGCCAAGTACAAAATGCCGATGCTGGGTACACTTGCCATGTCTCCGGCCACGGAAGCCAAAATCAAAGGGGATCCCGAGAAATACAAATATGTTTTCAGGGTTTCGTTGAACGTCATTTACTGGGCCAAACTGTTAGCCGGCACCAATGCCACCCTCAAAAAGAATTTCGGCTTTGACAAGGTTTATATCATGAACCAGGATGTGGCCTGGGCCAGGGGCACAGCAGGCGCTATGGAGAAGAAAATTTACCCGACGTTGGGCATGGAGGTCGTCGGCCACGATCAGTTCCCGACGGGATTTTCAGATTTCTCCTCTGCGTTGATGAAGGCCAAGGCGAAAGGAGCTGGCGTGCTCTTTGCCTGCTTCGACATGCCGGAAAGCGGCGTACTTGTCAAGCAATGGAAAAGCATTCGGGTACCGGCAATGATTGCCGGGTTTATTTCACCCATGGCTGGCGAAGTCGCCTGGAAAACCTTTGACGGCAAAATCGGCGGCTTGATGAATGCCGTTTTTGAGCTGGGCAACATCCCTTCCGAGAAATACGCTCCAGCTAAAAATTTTTATGACAATTATAAAAAAGCCTACGGCAAAGCCATTCAAGCCGGCCATGCGCCGGCACCATCCTACGAGTCGGTCTATATCCTCAAAGAGGCCATCGAACGGGCTGGTTCGCTGGACCCCGATGCCATTGTCGCCGAAATTGAAAAAACCGACCGCAAGGGTGTCATGGGACGCATCCGGTTTGATGAAGGCCACCAGGTAATTTATGGTACCGATCCGGCCGAAGCCGCCGTGGCAGCCTTTTTCCAGTGGACCAATGACGGAAAAAGAAAAATTGTTTATCCCCCGAGTATCGCCGAGGGTGATATTGCATTACCTGACTGGGTAAAGAAACGCTAAAACGATAAAGGAACGGATATTCTCGCCTGCCCGCCTCCGATGTTCATCAAGAGCGGGTAGGTTTTTTTCTGGTTACTGAATGTTAGCAAACACCATCGTTTACGGCTTTGTAAACAGCGTCATTTTGATGTTGGTTGCGTTGGGTTTCAACCTGACCTTTGGGATCAGCGGCATCGCCAACTTTGCCTATGGCGCTTTATACATCTTGGCCGCATTGTTGTGCTGGATATTTTTCAATTCTATCGGTGTGCCCTATTTCATTGCGGTTGTCTTGGCGGTCGTGTTGACGGCCGCTGCCGGTGCCCTGATGTACCGATTTGTGCTGCTCAGGGTGCGGGGCATGGCCTTATCCGAGGTCATTGCCACTTTCGGCATCGGACTGGCTATCCTCGAACTCCTTAAATATCTGGGATTTATCGGGTTTGAATATTCATTGCCCGTTTTTGTAGACAGCAGCTTTGAAATCGGTCTGGTCGTCATCGACTTTCAGCGAATTTTCGTGGTTGTTTTCGGCATCGCCATGGCCGCTTTTCTCTGGTTTTTTACCCACCATACGCGCATGGGCCTGCGTTTCAGAGGTATTGCCCAGGATGAGCGAACCGCTTTGAGCCTTGGAATCAACTCGGATCAGGTGGCGATGCTCAGCGTCTCCTTTGGCGCGGCCTACGCCGCCATCGCCGCCATTTTGATTCTACCGCTGGGAACCATCAATGTCGAACAGGGCTATAGTGTGCTGATCAACGCCCTGGCGGTGTGCATTGTGGGCGGCCTGGGATCCACCGGCGGGGTGGTGTTGGCCTCTTTTTTAATCGGATATGGTCAGACAATTACGGTCACCTATTTGGAAAGCCACTGGGTCATGCTGGTGCCGTTAATGGCAATTCTGATCATCCTGGTCATCAAGCCTTCGGGTTTGTTTGGAATGCAAAAGGAGCTGGAAGAAAGAATCTGAAGAGTTGGGAATGCGGAATGGGGAAGGTAGAATTAAATACGGTAAATCCAAAGAAACGGCGTAAGGAAAGAATCGACCGGGGCATCAAGGCCCGTTCCAGCGATATTTTTGCGCTGTCTTCATGGCGGGAGATGCTTTATTTGGCTGCCCCCCGGCTGCTGCCAATCGTGGGTTTGCTGGTTCTCTCATTTGCCCTGAGCGTCTACTGGCAACGGGTTCTTCTTTCAGTATCGGTTTTTGCGCTTTTGGCCATCAGCTGGGACATCCTGGCCCAAACCGGAATGATCTCCCTGGGACAAGCGCTGTTTTTCGGAACCGGTGCCTATCTGGCCGGTATCATGAATCATTATTGGGGCTGGCCGCCATACATTACCATTCCCCTGGCAACCGTTATCGGCGGTCTCCTGTGCACCGCACTTCTCATTCCGGTTTTGAGGTTGCGGGGCATCTTTTTTTCGATGGTTACCCTGGTGCTGCCGCTGATGCTGGTGCGCGTTATCGAGGCAACCCGCATCTTTGGGGGCACCGAAGGCATCAGCGGCCTGACAGCCCTGCCCTCGAGGTGGGTTGAGATCTATTGCCTGACTATCATTTTGTTAGCCGCCCTTTTCGGTTTTCGCCGCATGATGAGCTCCGATTTCGGACTTATTTTAAAAGGCATCAACGACAATGACCGGTCGGTGATGAACGCCGGTATCAACATCTACTGGTTTAAAATCCAGGCTCTCTTCATTGCCAGTTCCATCGGGGCATTTACCGGTGCCTTTCTCACCCACGTCTACCTGTTTGTCGGTATGCCTGTATTTGCCCTTGACTATTCCATCTTACCGATTGCATCCGCAGTGGTCGGCGGCATTGGGACCCTGGCCGGCTCGATGCTCGGGGCATTTATCCTGGTGCCCCTTTCGGAGATCCTGAGAGGCCTGGGCGGTCTCAGAATTGTGATTTACGGGCTGTTTCTGGTGGTTTTTACCGTGGCAATTCCAGAAGGTATTTTTCATTACATCCAGCGCAAGTATCATCAGTTTGAAAGATGGGTTGAGGTTGAATGATGGCATCATCGACGTTGCTCAGAGTATCGAACCTATATAAGAATTTTGGCGGGGTCCAAGCCATCCAAGATTTGAACTTCGAGCTGGCTGAAGGTGAGTTGCTTGGTTTGATCGGACCCAATGGTTCCGGTAAAACTACCAGCGTCAATTTGATCACCGGTTTTGTAAAACCAACCGAAGGGGAAATATTCTATCGCGGACAAGACATCACCGGCCGCGCCCCTTATAAAATCGTCCGTTTGGGTATTGCCAGAACCTTCCAGATGGTCAAGCCTTTCTACCAGCTGCCGGCCTATAAAAATATGATCATTCCCCTTTACTCTCCCAGGGTCAAGCAGATGAGCGGCGGCAAATATGGCGACCGGGATGCGGTGGCGCTGGATCTGCTCGAAGAGGTCGGCTTTGAACGCGACGCCCACGTCGCCTACAAACCCGCCAGTGTGCTGCCCCAGGGATACCTGAAGCGATTGGAATTGGCCAAGGCCATCGCCCTCAACCCCGACTTGATCATCCTGGATGAGCTTTTTTCAGGGTTAAGCTTGGCGGAAGTTGCCGGCATTGCGCCGATTATCGAAAAACTGCGCCAGAGAGGCAAAGCCATTATCATGATCGAACACCGTTTGAAGGAATTGTTCAGGATCGCGGATCGGGTGATCGTGCTCAACTACGGAGAGAAAATCGCCGACGGCAAAGCAGCTGAGGTCATGGAAAGCGATGCGGTCAAGCGGGCTTATTTGGGATCTGAGGAATAAAAAATGCAGCCCTGCTCTGAAATGAACTTCCTGCCAAACGTGAAGCTGGTCGTTATCGGTTATTCGTTATTGGTTAAGGGAAAAACATAGATTATACTCCTCAGTTAATAACAAATAACTAATAACTTTATAAGGCATCACATTCAGTGACAATCAGTAGCGAGGAGGTTGTTGTATCAGAATGCTGGACGTCAATAACTTAATGGTTTTCTTCGAAAATGCGCTGGCACTAAACGATTTCAGCATGACTGTCAATCGGGGCGAAATCGTCGGTGTCATTGGCTCCAACAGCGCCGGCAAAACCACGCTGATGAACACGGTTTCCGGTCTCATCATAGATATGAAGATCAAAGAGCAGCGCAAGGGTGGGGAGCGAATCAACATTTTCGGTGAGATTGTCTTCAATGGAGAAAATATCACCACCGCACAGCCATTTGACAGAGTCAAAAAAGGTCTGGTTTTATCCAGGGAACGACATCCGATCTTCGCTGAAAGCGATGTCGCGGAGAACCTTAAAATTGCCGGCCATCAGGTCAAGCGATCCGACCTGGCGCACCGAACCAAGGAGATCTATGAGATCTTTCCGGCACTTTATCCTTTGAAAAAACGCAAGGCCGGTTTCTTGAGCGGTGGCGAGCAGCAAATGCTGGCAATTGGCATGGCGTTGATTCTCAAACCGGGTCTTTTGCTCCTGGATGAGCCGCTTTTGGGGTTGAGCCCCATGATGCAGGCCATGCTCATCGATGCCATAACCAAACTCAGGCAAAACGCCGGTATTACCATTCTGATCACGGAACAATTCGCCCGGCCGGTATTGCCGATCATTGACCGTGGTTACATCATCGAAAACGGTATGCTAGCCTTATCAGGAACCGGAGAAGAGCTGATGAACAATCCCGAAATAAAATCCGCCTATTTCGGCATTTGAGGCAGGTGAGGATGACCGCCGAAACCAATCACAGTATTTATGCAAGCTTTGCCGCTGCGGCAGAACAACATCCGGACAAAACCGCCGTTGTTTACCTTGGCAGCCGGTTTAGCTACCGAAAACTGCAAAATTTGGCCGGTTGCTTTGCTGCTGCGCTGAATGCCCGCGGAATCAAATCCGGACAGAGGGTTATGCTGTATATTCCCAACAGTGTTCACTGGATCGTCACCTGGCTGGGGATTCAAAAAATCGGCGCCGTTGCTGTCCCCATCACACCGATTTATACACCCTACGATATCAGCTATATCGCCGAGGATTGTGCAGCCGAAGCCATCGTCTGTGCAGACACCAATTTCGGCTACGTTACCAGCATTCTGCCTGAAACCGGTGTTAATACAGTGATCGTCTCCAAAATGGCCGATCTGCTACCCTGGTGGAAACGCTCTTTTGGCTATCTGTTTGATATCGTTCCCAGAGGAAAAATCGCTCTGGATCACAAAACGCATTCCTTTCGAAATCTCCTGTCCCGCTACCGGGATGCTTCCGCAACCCTGCCCGATGACGCCGCCAACGGAGATGCCATTGCCGAAATCCTCTATACCGGCGGGACCACCAAATTTCCCAAGGGCGTTCCGATTTCCCACAATCTTTTTCTGGTGTCTGCCCTCGAGCAAATCACGATGAGCAGTCCGTTGTTTCCTGCGCAAGAAAATATCGTTATGGGCAACGCCCCGTTGTTCCACATTCTAGGCCAAACCTGCAGCCTGGCAGCAATTCTAACCGGGGGCACGCTAATTGTACAGCCTCGCATCAATCTGGACGCCAATTTTGATGCGATCCAGCGCTTTGAGGCCAAAACCATGATCGGAGTCCCGGCACTCTATCGCATGATGTTGGAGCATGACCGTCTGGATCAGTATGATTTAAGCTCCCTGAAATACTGTTTCAGCGGTGGCGACGTCCTCCCGGTGGAGGTGGGCAAACGGTGGCAGGAAAAATTCGGCATTCCAATCTATCAGGGATATGGTGCCACGGAAACTTGCGGGGGCGTTGCCATGTGCCCGACGGATACGGTTAATCCACCCAAAAGTGTGGGCCGTATCGTCAACAGCAAACGAATAATGATTGTCGATCCCGTCGATTTGAAGCCCGTGGCCGTGGGGGATCCCGGAGAGCTGTTGGTATCTTCCGAGCACATGGTGTCAACCTATCTGAACAAACCCGAAGAAACCGCTGAAGCTTTTGTCGAACTGGATGGTGAAAAATGGTATCGCACCGCCGATATCATGTCCATGGACCAGGGCGGAAACCTGTATTTTGTCGACCGGACCGTCGATACCATCAAGCATAAGGGCTATCGGGTATCCGCCTCGGAAATCGAATCCGTGTTGCAGGAACACCCGGCCGTGATTGCCTCCTGCGCGGTGGGTGTTCCGGATGAAAAGGTCGGAGAACGGATCAAAGCGTATGTGGTGTTAAAGGAAGACATCAAAGGCATCACCGGCTACGAACTCATCAAATGGTGCCGCAAGACCTTGGTCTCTTACAAAGTGCCCCACTATATCGAATTCAGAGACATGCTGCCCAAATCCAAAGTGGGCAAACTGCTGCGCCGGGAAATACGCAGCGAAGAGCAGCGCCGCAAAGAAACCTAAAGCTGGATTGGCTCCTGAAACCTGCAACTTCAAATCGAGCTCACATACCGGAAATCTAAGACTTCCAATTCACGGGCCACCCCTGTGATTTTTTAAAATTAGACCTTTGACAAAAAGTCCCGTTTCCCCTAATATGGAGCATTTAATGGCTGGCAGGTAATTGTATAGCCAACATCTTAAAATCGCTTGAACGTGTAAACATTCAACGAAGGTGCTCTGAGGCACTAAAAAACCATGGAGGTGACATATGGCCGAATGCCCTGTTTGTGGAGCCGATATTACTCTGGCTGACGATGCCGAAGAAGGCGAAATCATTGCCTGCGATGACTGCGGATCAGAACTCGAAGTGACCGGTAAAGACAGCCTGCAGGAAGCGCCCCAGGAAGAAGAAGATTGGGGAGAATAATTGCCCTGACCTTACATGACCCGGATCGGAG
>JASFSK010000137.1:0-9407 GCA_050114455.1 Desulfobacterales bacterium
GGATCCCATTTACATGACAACTAAACAACCGCGACATCAAGTATCAAAGATTTAACCTGAAGGGTATTGCCTGCAAAATCAATCACAAATCACGGATCCTGTAAAAATTCTTGTCATGGGCTCTGATCCATGGTATCTGAGCACCGTAAAACGAACAAAATGTCCGGATGCGACGGTTTAACAAGGAGGTAGGGTAAATGGTCGGCAACAGTAAAATCCCAACGATAGCAGCTGTCATAGTTATAGCTTTTATTCTGCAAATTGTACTGATATTGGCAGATCATCACGATTCGCCCGGAGTGGCGGCGGTGGATTTTTCCAAGGCATATTTTAAGTTGAGCCCAGCGATGGAGAAGCGTCTTTGCAATGACATATCAGAAGATGGCGCGAGTGATGTTGTGAACGATTATCTTGCCCGCGTGGCCGATCAGGCCAGATCCGAAGGATTTGATGTCAGCTGGATGAGAATGGCCCTGTCCCACATAGAAACAGAAATCCAGATGATGGAAGATAATGTGGCTGAGGTTCGAATAAGCGGTACTCGCAGACGGGCCGTCAACCCTGTGTTTGCTCTTGTTGCCAAGATATTTTCTCTTGGAGAAACCCATCACATCGAAGAGACCTTGACCCTGGTCAAAGAAAATAATCGCTGGAAAGTGTGTGGTGAGCCATTTGGCCTCGTTGGAGGATAACTAACGCCTAAATTGAAACACCTGGTTGTGTTCCGGCTTGCCGCAGCCACAAGCGTTGGAAACGGAACCAGGACTGCCCGTTGGATTTCATTAAAACATGCAACCGATTTATGCTCGTCTGCGCGAGCGTGCCCGCCAAATTGTATCAACCTTTCCGTTACCGGATTTTTATCGAGTTGAGTCTGCTGCATGTGAGTTTTCCGAACATTTTCTTAAAACCGATCCGGCAATGAAAAAACTGAACCGGATTGTCGCCAACCACCTGGATGATACGTTCGGACACGGTCTGCAACATGCCCTCAAGGTCACCATCGACGCCGGCGCCTTACTGAATATAGAGGTGCAGGATGCTGGTTGCAGCCGATCCACTTTGGAGCGTGGAATGCGAGTTGTGCAATCTGCCGGCTTATTGCACGATATCAAGCGTAAACAAAGGGAACACGCCAAACTGGGTGCGGCACATGCACGGGAAATACTTAAAAATTTCCCCCTTTCCCTCCCTGAAATTGAAGACGTTTGTCGGGCGATCCACAATCACGAGGCCTTTTCCAGAAATATGATTGCCACCACGGCCGAAGGTGCAATGGCCTCAGACTGTCTTTACGATGCCGATAAATTTCGTTGGGGTCCTGATAATTTTACAGACACTTTATGGGACATGATATCATTTTATAACCCACCCTTGTCCAAATTTATGGCTCGGTACCCCCGGGGAATGGAAGGGCTTGAAAAAATCAAAGCCACCTTCAGGACACCAACCGGTAAAAGATATGGTCCCCAATTCATCGATCTCGGTCAGGCTATCGGCCAAAAGCTTTATGAAGTCATTCAAGCCGAGTTTTCAGATCAGATCTAAATTTTCACCTGCTTTCTCATTTGACACCTACGGTGGATTTCAATATACTGCCTCGGCAATCAAATCTTCACCTGACTCAATTCATAAACCACCCGACCATGCGGGATGATATTTTTAAAGGTTCTACCGTTACCACGAGGGCATCCTCGGTGGGTGCAAACCTGATTGACGCCGGCGGCTAATGAATTGCAAAATACGATGATTCGAAAAGCATGTATTACCTGGTTGGGGTGGCCCACTGCCGCAATTATATCAATCGCGCCCCAACGTTAAAACCCATATCTACCATCAAGTCGTGTGGCTTGGTCATTCAACAGGAAATTGAGAACAACACTGTAGCTGCCGTAACTAGCTTACAGGAGGAAAAATACGACTTTGATTCTGGTAACCGCCAATTAATTGAGATACTAACCATCAGCTCGAGGAGGCAATTATGGCTGCCAAAACCTGGCCCACACCCAACTGGCCCGAGGGCGTTTCCCATGAAGTAACAGATTATGAAAAGCCACTGTTTTCCGTTCTTGATGAATCCGCACAGGCCTACCCCAATCTGGTTTACACTATTTTCAATGACGCCACGCGAACCTTTGCCCAGGTAAAGGATACCGCCGACCGGGTGGCTAACTTTTTAGCTTCCCGCGGTATTCAAAAAGGGGATCGGGTGGCCATCTTTCTGCCGAATCTTCCCCATTATCCGGCCCTATTCTTCGGCATTCTTAAAGCTGGTGCCGTGTGCGTCACCTGCAACCCTTTGTATACGGCCAACGAATTGAATTACCAGCTCAATGACGCCGGGGCCAAGGTGGTATTTTGCATGGATCATCCCCAGTTTTATCCAACCACTGTTGAGGCCGTCAAAAATAGCGAGGTGGACACGGTAGTCATTTGCGGGGTCAAGTCTTATCTGCCGAAAGTCAAAGCACTTATCGGCGGACTGCTGGGCAAAATTCCGCAGGCCCAGCATCACGAAGCCGGTCATCTCTTGTTTGATGATGTGGTTGCTTCGGCTCAGCCCCAGCCACCAGCGGTGGATATCAATCCGGTTGAAGACCTTGCCCTGATTATTTATACCGGCGGGACAACGGGTGTGCCCAAGGGAGCGGCGCTGACACACACCAATTTCACCTACGATCTGGAAAGTTCAAACGAGTGGATCCGCCTGGTTCATGAACCTGGCGCCAAGCCGGAGAAACCCCGCAAGGGCGGATTCCATACATATTTAGGTGTTCTGCCCTGGTACCATAGTTTTGGCATGACCTGCGCCTTGCTGTCGGCTTGCTCAAGCGGCAGCAGGCTCATATGTGTGCCGGATCCCCGGGCGGGAAACCCGCCGTTTACCGAGGTCTTGAAAATTGTTCAGAAACACAAACCGACTATCATGCCGGCGGTGCCGACGATTTTTGTAGCCTTCACGAACCATCCCCAACTCGCCCAATACGATTTGAATTCACTCATGGGGTGTTTTTCCGGCGGTGCTCCGCTGCCGCCGGAGGTGTGCCGGCAGTTTGAAGATAAAACCGGTGCTGTCATTTTTGAAGGCTATGGATTGAGCGAAACCGCTCCCATCGCTTCGGTCAACCCGACAAACCTGGAGCAGAGAAGAATCGGGACCATCGGTTTTCCCATACCTGGCACCGATATTAAAATTTTAGACATCGATACCGGGCTGAGCGAACTGCCCCAGGGCGAAGATGGAGAAATTGCCATCTGCGGTCCTCAGGTGATGCAAGGGTACTGGCAAAAGCCGGACGAAAATAAAAAGGTGTTTCGCGAGATAGATGGGCAGCGATATTTTCTGACCGGTGATATCGGCCATGTCGATGACGAGGGCTATATTCTGATCACCGATCGTAAAAAAGACATGATACTGGTAGGGGGATTCAATGTTTACCCGCGGGATGTGGAAGATATTCTTTTCACTCATCCCAAGGTGGCTCTTGCGGCCGTAGTGGGCGTACCGAGCGAAAAGAGCGGAGAAACAGTCAAAGCCTACATCCAGCTCAAACCCGGCGAAACTGCTACCGAGGAAGAAATTTTAAAATTTTGCAAGGACAATATGGCCGGTTACAAACGCCCCAAAATTGTCGAGTTCAGAGATGCCCTGCCGGTTTCAAACGTCGGTAAAGTTCTGCGCCGTGTGCTCAGAGACGAAGAGAGAGAATCCTAAATGAAAAAGTGGATCATCGATCGCCCCTATATATCTACCAGCATTATTTTTTTAATCGTTATCATCTTCGGCTGGCGGTTTCTCTATTGGCAGGAGGAAAACTTCGCGTTTATCCTCCTGCTGTATTTTATCGTCACCATCGGTATTCGACTGGACGACATCTCCCGTAAAATCGGGGGCGGAACTGTTAAGCTGCCACCCAGCAGCGGCGATAAAGAAAATATTGTTCGGCAATTAATCGACATCAAACATTCCCTGCTGACAATAAACACCACGCTAACCAAAGTTTTAAATGAAATGGAGAAAAAGAAGGAATAGCCATTATACACTCGGATAACTTGAGAACCATGACAAATACCCCGAGGCTCTAAATTCAATCCAGGATTTATATGAGGCCGTGCTCGAGGTTGTCGGTGATGAAATTCAGCTCAAGTTAAATGAAATTGAACGCAACGTCAGCGTTCAATCCTTGACCCAGCGGTTAGAAATCGCCCTGGACATGATGTGCGACTATCTTTTTTCCAATCCGGAAGTCCCCAATTTAATTTTTTAAAATTTATTCTGGTGCCGGCTTTTACGGCGGAAAAGCAGTGTTGAACCGATAACGTAACACTATATTAAGGTTTTTAGAAAATTTTGATTCATACTCTGATGTCATGAGTTATTCGTTCTTTGTTATGAGTTATTGGGCGTCGAATGGACGATTTTGGTAATAGCCAATAACTAATAACAAATAACCAAAACGGGAGGTAGAACATGGCGCTTAACCTTGACGCGATCGGAAAAAAGATAGGCCCCTTTACCAAGAATTATACATGGAAAGACGCCGTCCTATATGCCCTTGGCGTAGGGGCGGGGTTTTCTGATCTGAACTACTGCTATGAAAAAGATTTAAAGGTGATACCCAGCTTCGGCATCACCACCATGTATGATTTTATGCCCCAGCTGGCAGCTACCAGCAATGTTAACCTGGCTGGCGTGCTGCATGGTGAGCAGGAATTGATATTTCACAAACCGATTCCTACCGAGGGAACTTTAACCACGGAAGGCGCAATTACACATTATTATGACAAGGGTATCGAAAAAGGCGCACTGGTGGTGGCTAAATTTGATACCTTTCATTCCAATGGGGTTAAGTTGTTTACCAGTATTGTCACTGTTTTCTCACGTCTGGACGGTGGATTTGGCGGAGTGAATGCACCCGCCAAACAAGTTGAGTTTCCCGAGCGGGCCCCGGATTTCGTAGTCGAAGGAAAACCGAGCGAAGATCAGCCACTGATCTACAGACTATCCGGCGATGTTTTTCAGCTGCACATTGATCAGGAGTTTGCCGAAATGGCAGGTTTTGAAAAGCCGATTATGCACGGCTTGTGCACCCACGGCTATGCATGCCGGGCACTGATTGAGAGTTTCGTCCCCGAACAGCCGGAAAAAGTCAGGCGGTTGGATTGCCGGTTTAAAAGACCTTTGTACCCCGGGACGCCTATCAAAACTGTCATTTGGAAAGACGAACCGGGCAAAGCATTGTGGAAAGTAATCAATGAGGAGACCCAAGATGTGGTGATTGACAACGGGATTTTCGAATACGGTGAAATTCCCAACATGGAAATCCGTTTTGACGATCGGGTCGCAATCGTCACCGGCGCCGGTGCCGGCTTGGGCCGGATATATGCGCTGGAACTTGCCCGCCGCGGCGCCAAAGTGGTCGTCAATGATCTCGGCGGGGCTCGGGACGGTTCCGGACAAGGATCTACCAACCCAGCTGATCAGGTCGTCGCTGAGATAAAAGCCCTGGGGGGTGAGGCCGAGGCCAATTACGACAGTGTGGCCACCGCTGATGGCGGTAAAAATATCGTAAAATGTGCCCTGGACACCTTCGGCACCGTGGACATTCTTATCAACAATGCTGGAATATTGCGGGACAAAAGTTTTTTAAAGATGGAGCCGGATAACTGGCAGGTTGTCCTGGATGTCCATTTAAACGGCGCTTATTACGTATCCCGACCGGCCTTTGCGGTGATGAAAGAAAAAGGGTATGGCCGTATTTTAATGACCACCTCTGCGGCCGGTCTTTACGGCAATTTTGGCCAAACCAATTACACCGCCGCCAAAATGGGTCTGGTAGGATTGATGAATACCCTCAAGCTGGAGGGTCAAAAATACGACATCAAGGTTAATACGATCGCTCCTGTGGCGGCATCGCGGCTGACTGAGGACATTTTGCCACCGGATTTTCTGGATAAGCTAAAACCAGAGTTGGTGGCGCCCATGGCGTTGTTTCTGGTATCGGAACAATGTCCGGTCAGCGGCAATATCTACAATGCCGGAATGGGCAGTTTTAACCGGGCCGCCATGGTAACCGGGTCCGGGGCGGTTGTGGGTGACGGCCAGCAGCCACCTGCCGCCGAACAGCTCCTGCATCAATGGGATTCGATCACCAGCCTTAAAAATGCCAGGGAATATCCGAATTTGAATGAGCAAATCGGTGACCTTCTGGCTGCATCTTCAAAGCCGGCCAAGGGGTCGGAGTCGTCCAGCAACTTCGGTTGCGTGGCGGATGTCTTTGACTGCATGCCGCAAGCCTTTGTAGCAGATGCCGCCAGCGGGGTTGATGTCATTTTTCAGTATCACATTACCGGAGAGGGTGGTGGGGATTGGAGCTGTAAGATTGTGGACAGCAGCTGCCAGGTGGAGGCCGGGGTCAACGAGAAGCCGACTTGCACGCTGGAGATGGTTGCCGAAGATTTTCTTGACATGATGAACGGTAAACTTGGCGCCATGCAGGCCTATACCTCCGGAGCGCTTAAAATCAGCGGAGATATTATGAAGTCACAGCTGATTGAGAAGCTGTTTAAATATTAAAGGGTTTAGGCGTTCAGAGGTTCAAGGTTCACGGGTTTAGCCCTTATAGAGTTATATCTGACAACCGGTTGTCTGGAAGGTAAGGTTTCAGGTTTTAGTCAATTAGAATTTTCAAATAACAAATCGCAATGGCCAAAGTTCAAAATCTCAAACCATTGGCGTTTGATCCTACTTGGGATTTGGATATTTTAATCTGGAATTTATTTGTTGTTTGGTGCTTGTAATTTGTTATTTCCACTTTATCCAGGCTTAGCAGTGGCTCAACTTTTAGATATTGTCTGATTTTATAATCTATTTTTATAGAGGAGACTCAAGATGATCGGAATCACTTCATACGGTGCATATATTCCACGACTGAGACTGGACCGCATGGCCATTTTCCAGGCAATGGGCTGGTTTGCGCCTGCCATCATGATGGTGGCCCAGGGCGAACGCTCCATGTGCAACTGGGATGAAGATACGCTAACCATGGCTGTGGGGGCTTCACGAGACTGCCTGCGTGGTCAAAATAAAAGTGAGCTGGATGCGCTTTATCTGGCGTCCACGACCCTGCCGTTTGGAGACCGGCAAAATGCCGGGATCGTATCGGCGGCGCTCAATCTCAGGGACGACATGATTACGGCGGATTACACCGCTTCCCAGAAGGCCGCCACCACCGCCCTGATTACGGCCTTGGAATCCATAAAAAGCGGTGAGCGCAAAAGTATTATGGTGGCGGCCAGCGACAGCCGCCAAACCAAGACGGCCTATTTTTATGAAATGTGGTTCGGCGACGGGGCGGCCGCTTTAACCGTGGGGGACAGCGATGTGATCGCTGAATACAAGGGCTCCTATTCCATGTCCTGTGATTTTGTGGATCACTACCGCGGCGCCGACAAAAAATACGATTATGTGTGGGAAGAACGCTGGACCCGTGATGCCGGCTATGGAGAAATTATTCCCCAGGCCGTCAACGGGCTTTTTGACAAACTGGGTATTACCATGGAAGATGTCGACAAGTTCGTTTACCCCTGTTTTTTTAAACGCGATCATCGCAACATCGCCCGTGGCCTCGGCGCTACCCCGGAGAAACTGGTGGACAACATGCATGAGGTCTGCGGTGAAACGGGTGCCGCCCATCCGTTTATGATGTTCATCTCGGCCCTTGAAGACGCCAAACCCGGAGATCGTATCCTCGTATGCGGTTTCGGCCAGGGTGCCAATGCCCTTTACTTCGAGGTGACGGAAAATATAACCAAACTGGCTGCCAGAAACGGTGTTGCCGGCGCCCTGGCCAATAAGAAGAGCACCGACAACTATCTTAAGTGGCTCAAATTCAGGGATTTGATCCAGACTGAAATGGGCATCCGGGCCGAAGCGCCGACCCAGACGGCCACTTCGGTACTGTGGCGCAAGAACAAAATGATCCTTGGGCTGGTGGGCGGTCAGTGCCGCGAGTGCGGAACCCCCCAGTTTCCCAAGTCCGATATTTGCGTCAACCCCGATTGCGGTGCCGTTCACAGCCAGGATGACTATGAATTTGCCGATATTCCCGCCAAGGTGAAGACATTTACCGGCGATTTGCTGTCGGTATCGGTCGATCCACCGGCCATTTACGGTATGGTCCAATTTGAGGGTGGGGGACGGGTTGTGGTGGATTTTACCGACTGTGAACTCGATGATATCAAGGTCGGCCTTGCGGTGCAGATGGCCTTCAAACGCAAGGGCGTAGACAAAGAACGCGGGTTCGTCAACTATTTCTGGAAAGCAGTCCCGGTGCCAGGAGCCCTGGAGGAAGTCAATCAGTTACGATTTGATGAACGTGTTGCCATCGTTACCGGTGCCGGCGCCGGACTCGGTCGGGCCTATGCCCTGGAACTGGCACGACGCGGTGCCAGGGTTGTGGTCAACGATTTGGGCGGGGCTCGGGACGGCAGCGGCGAAGGGGCATCCACACCAGCCGACGCGGTGGTTGAAGAAATTATGGCGCTTGGCGGTGACGCGGTGGCCAACTACGATAACGTGGCCACCCCTCAAGGCGGTGAGAACATTGTCAAAACCGCCTTGGATGCTTTCGGAAGGGTTGATATCCTGATCAACAACGCCGGCATTCTGAGGGACAAAAGCTTTTTAAAAATGGAGCCCGACAACTGGAAAGCCGTCATGGATGTGCATTTGAACGGTGCCTTCCATGTGACGCGGCCTGCCATGGCGTGGATGAAAGACAGCGGGTACGGCCGGATTGTCATGACCACGTCTGCGGCAGGCCTGTATGGTAACTTCGGTCAGACCAATTATTCGGCCGCCAAGATGGGGCTGGTAGGACTGATGAACACCCTGAAACAAGAGGGGAAAAAATACAATATCAAGGTAAATACCGTGGCGCCTATTGCCGCATCCAGGTTAACCGAAGACGTGATGCCGCCCGATCTGTTTGAGCGATCGAAACCGGAGTTTGTCGCACCCATGGTGATGTACCTATGCAGCGAAGCGTGCCGCGAATCCGGCGCCATCTTTAACACCGGTATGGGCCATTTTAACCGTGCGGCCATATTGACTGGGTCGACGGTTCAACTGGGAAATCCCGAAAATCCCCCCACGCCCGAGCAGATTCAGGAAAATTGGGCGAAAATCAACTCCATGGACGGGGCCAGAGAAATGGCGGATGCCAACGCCGCGATTATGGCCCTCATTACGCTTCCCGAGGAAGACGGGGGCGTCGAAGCAACAGGTAGCGGCAGCCAAAGCGATGTCCAGGGCATATTCGACAATATGGCCAACAGCTTCAAGGCCGATGCCGCCGCCGGTGTGGACGTGATCTTCCAGTTCAACATTGCGGGAAGCACCGGCG
>JASFSK010000138.1:0-9390 GCA_050114455.1 Desulfobacterales bacterium
TCATCGAGGTGACAGTGACTGTCGAACAGTTGCATTTTTAGCCCTTATCTTTGAGCGTTTGCCCATCTCCAATTTCAAATTCCAAATGACACGATGGCAGGGATCTTGGCAATCAAAAGCGAGTATTCAGTATCGAACATCCGATACCGACTATCACCGGCTGTGGATATTTTCAACATTTAACCTTGATTTACCACAATTCTTTTGAGATTATTTCATACACTGGCTGATAGTTACACTCAGCTGTGGTCGTAAATACACTGTTGACGACGAATCCAGCGGGTTGGAGGTCTAAAATGTTTAAAATTGTTAAACGAGAAGAGATGTCCGAGGGAAACGTGGTTCTCAATGAGATTGAAGCCCCGAAAATTGCTCGCAAAGCAAAACCCGGACAATTTGTCATTTTGAAGGCCAATGAAGATGGCGAGCGCATTCCATTGACCATGGCCGAAACGGATCCGGAAAAAGGAACCATCACGGTAATTTATATGATCGTCGGCAAATCCACCGGCCTGTTTAAAACCTTGCAGGTGGGTGATGCCTATCAAGACGTTATCGGACCCTTGGGCAAGCCGACCCACATTGAAAATTTGGGCAAGATCGTATGTGTGGGCGGTGGCACAGGCATCGCTGTTTTACACCCGATCACCAGAGCAATGAAAGAGGCCGGCAACCATGTCATCAGCATTATCGGCGCGCGCAGCAAAGATCTGCTCATTCTGGAAGACAAGATGGGTGCCGCCTCTCATGAGCTTCGGGTCTGCACTGACGATGGCTCTTACGGTCACCATGGGTTTGTCACCGATGTCCTGAAGGAGATACTCAAAGCGGAAAAGATCGACCAGGTGGTTGCCATCGGGCCGGTACCGATGATGAAATTCGTGTCCTTGATCACCAAGGACTTCAACGTGCCGACGCTGGTCAGCCTGAATCCCATTATGGTGGATGGTACCGGCATGTGCGGGGGTTGCCGGGTGACCGTGGGGGGCAAGACCAATTTTGCCTGTGTGGACGGACCCGAATTCGACGGGCACCAGGTTGACTATGACGAGTTAATGCTCCGGCTCCAGGCTTACTGCGAGGATGAGAAGATTTGTTACAATGAGTTTTGCATGATGCAGGAGTAATAGTTGGTGGAGGAATCTATGGCTGAAGACACCAAGAAAAAAGACAAGAAGCCCAGGGTCCCGATGCCCGAGCAGGAGCCGCAGGTCAGGGCCAGAAATTTTCTGGAAGTTCCGACAGGTTACACCCCGGAAATGGCCATACAAGAGGCCCAAAGATGCATTCAATGCAAAAAGCCGGGCTGCGTTGCCGGCTGTCCGGTGGGAATTGACATACCCGGCTTTATCAAGCTTATTAAAGACGGAGATTTTACCCAGGCCATTCGGCATATATGGCAAAAAAACAGCCTGCCGGCGGTTTGCGGACGGGTATGTCCCCAGGAAATACAATGCGAAGGGCTTTGTATTGTCGGCAAAAGGGGTGACCCGGTAGCCATCGGCAATTTGGAACGATTTGTAGCGGATTGGGAACGAGATAACGGTAGCGGCGAGCTGCCCCCCAAGTCGGAACCTACCGGCAAAAAAATTGCGGTGGTGGGTTCCGGGCCTTCCGGTTTGACCGTTGCCGGTGATTTAATTGTCAAAGGGCACGATGTCACCGTGATGGAGGCATTTCATAAATCGGGCGGCGTGCTGGTATATGGAATTCCGGAATTCAGACTTCCCAAGACTATTGTTGCCCAGGAAGTCAATTTTCTAGAACGCTTGGGCGTAAAAGTTGAGTGCAATGCGGTGGTTGGAAGGACCGTAACCCTTGATGAGCTATTCGACGAGGGTTACGATGCCATTTATATCGGCGTCGGCGCCGGTCTGCCGCGGTTTATGAATATTCCGGGTGAAAATTTAATCGGTATTCTTTCAGCCAATGAATATCTGACACGGGCCAACCTGATGAAAGCCTATCTTTACCCTAAGGTGGATACCCCGATTCCCAGGGCCAAAAATGTCGTCGTACTGGGAGCCGGCAATGTGGCCATGGACTCCGCCAGGACCGCCATGCGATTGGGTGCGGATAAAGTCAGGATCGTATACCGTCGCTCCAGGCAGGAAATGCCGGCCCGGATTGCTGAAATTCACCATGCCGAGGAAGAGGGCATTGAATTTTTCTTGTTGACCAATCCCATCCGGTATCTGGGCAACGAAAACGGACGGTTAACCGGGATGGAGTGTTTGAAAATGGAGTTGGGAGAACCTGACGCATCGGGCCGCCGCCGACCGGTTCCCATCAAAGGCTCCGAATTTGAATTGGAATGCGACATGTGTGTTGTGGCCGTTGGCTCCGGCGCCAATCCCCTGTTGACCGAATCAACCCCGGATCTGAAGCTGAATAAATGGGGATATATCGACGCGGATGCCGAGACCGGCAAAACATATAAAAAAGGCGTTTGGGCCGGTGGTGACATCGTAACCGGTGCCGCCACGGTTATCCTGGCCATGGGAGCAGGCCGCAAGGCCTCCGATTCGATTCATGAATACTTGATGCGGGGATGGTAGGATCAGAGGTCAGAAGACAGAGAACGAAGGAAGAAAACAGAAGCTAGCAGACAGAGAACAGAGAACGGATGTCAGAAAACAAAAGCCGGTTGCCATAATCCATCAGCCACCCTGAGCCAAATCTTTAAACCCCAAAAGCCGTTGGGGGATATTGCCGGCTGGCTTATGATTGTGGAGCATTTTAATTTGAGCCAGTATCTTTCCAATTTTTTTTTAGACAAACCCGTCAGATTGAAGGGTTTCTGAATAACTCCATTGCAGTCCTTTTCCGGGGCGTAATGTCGATGATGGATGCCATGTATTGTTTGGCCTCCGGAATTAATCCGATTTGAAGAAATACGGTTTTAAGAACGCCTGCCTGTTTTTCATTTTACAAAGCATGACTAGCATAACCAGTCTTCTGATTACTTCAGCTTTACAATAACAAAAGTCACGTCATCATTCGAATTGGCAGGCGTCGAATTGTATACACCATCATCTCCTTCACCTTCCGACAAATTCAATAAATTGACTATATCGTTGTCAAAAAAAATAGAAATTTGGACCCTTAGCAAACTGTGTAAATTGTGAATCAGCCAATAAAAATTTAAATATTTTGATTATTTTAGGCTATGGATGGTCAATAAGTTATCACTGAAAGGAGGAGGGATGGCATGTACTTGAAATACTTAAAATCATTATCCACTCGCACACACTTTCATTTTGTTCTGGTGTTTCTTGTCCTGGGGCTGTTCTTATTGCAGCCGACTATCTCGTGGACAGCAGGCTTTCCGGCCAGCATGGCGATGAAGGATAAAGCAAAGAAAACCGATCCCGGATCCCAAATACCCGCAGGACTTTCACCGGATGAGGTCGATGCATATCTGGCAGGCTTGAGCGATGAGCAGGCCCGCCAGGTACTTGCCCGGCAGCTAAAACAAAAAGCAGTCGGCGCTCGTACATCGGAAATTTCAAGGGATGCCAATCGGGAGGAAGACCCTGCTGATCAACTGTTTCACAAGCTGACTTTGGGCGCCTCTATCGTTTTTGATCAAATGGCCTCCTTCTTTTCATCCGAAGCGGAGAGTTCTCTAAGCTGGCAAAAAATTATTAGCCGACTTTCTGGTGGGCTGGGTGTGGGCCATATCTTTTTGACCTTATTGATCGGCCTGGGGATAATTATCTGCGGCCTAGTTAGTGAGCGTCTGGTGGTGCGTCTGACCTCAAATCTTCAGGAACAAATCCTCAACTCTGTAACATTGGGCAGACTACAACGGCTGGGCCGTTTCCTAACCCGCATCCTTTTGGAGTTGCTTGGAATTGGTGCCTACGTTCTCGCCACATTTGTCCTGGTGATCTTCTTTTTTAGACAGGAGGAGGCTGGATATTGGGTCGTCTCCGAACTGTTGATTGTCAGCTACTATTTTATGGCCATCGTTTTTGCGGCCCGCATCATCATGGCACCGAAAAAGCCGGCCTTGAGATTATTACCCCTGCAGGACCGAGATGCAACGTTTCTGTATAATTGGATTTTTCGAATTTCCCTGGTTGCAGCGATTTTTATTACTCCTGGAATTATATTCCTCAGCGCCGCAGGCAGTCTTGAGCTCTTTAACTTGTTCTTCATTTTATCAGGTCTGAGCATATCGGTGTTAATGATTGTAATGATTTGGCAGAGCCGCCAGCGGGTGGCGGAGGCCATTTGCTCGGAAGCAGACGGGGGCACATGCGAAGCAGATACCTTGCGGATCAAGCTTGCCCGTACCTGGCATTTTTTTGCGATCCTTTATGTGGCCGGGTCCGGAACTTTCTGGTTGATTAATGTATTTATGGGCCGAAGGGGTGATATTATCAACTTGATTGCCAGTCTGTTTCTGATTCCAATATTTATCGGCCTGGATCAGTGGGTGCAACGGTTATTAAAAATTGCTTCCGGGGAATTGCCTGAAGTTATCGACTTCAGCAGTGAAGAAGAAACTGAAACTGATGAAGGATCTCAAGAAGTAAAAAAACCTAATATCAAACATTTCGCACCGCTGATTAGAAAGGTCTTCCGGTTTGTCCTGGCGGCCCTCTTGTTTTTCATCATCCTTGGTTTGTGGGGTATCGATCTTTCTTTTGGCCGGATATTTGCGGCCGATGCGTTGAAAATAATCATGATTGTGATTATTGGATTCGTTATCTGGGAATTTGCCAAATCCAGAATTGATCGCAAGCTGAAAGAAGAGATGCCTGACAGTGACGAGGAAATGGAAGAAGGCGGCGCGGGCGGTTCGCGCATCGGCACCCTGCTGATGCTTTTACGTAAATTTATTCTGGCCATCATGATTGTGATGGTCTCCTTGATCGTTTTATCAAGCCTGGGAGTCAACATCGGTCCGCTGATTGCCGGTGCCGGTGTCGTCGGTCTGGCGATCGGTTTCGGCGCCCAGACTTTGGTAAAAGATATCATCTCCGGCATATTTTTCCTGGTCGATGACGCCTTCCGGGTCGGTGATTTCATCGAAACGGCCGGCACCAAGGGTATGGTAGAGCATATTTCCTTACGTTCACTGAGATTGCGTCATCCCCGCGGGCCGGTGCACACCATTCCCTTCGGCGGGATGGGCACAGTGACCAATAACAGCCGGGATTATATTATCTCCAAGCTTGATTTCCGTGTCCGCTATGACACCAACGTCGATAAAGTCAGAAAAATTATTAAAAAAATCAACAAGAAAATAATGAAAGACGAGGAAATGGGCCCCGTGATGTTGGGTAAAATTAAATCCCAGGGTGTCAGGGAAATGGATGATTCCGCCATGATCATGCGGGTGAAATTTAAGACCATACCCGGCGAACAGTTCGTTGTCCGTCGTGAGGTATTCCGAATGATGCAGGAATCTTTTGCTGAAAACGGTATTGAGTTTGCCCACCGCAATGTGACTGTTTATCTTCCCCCTGAGAACCTGGGAAGCGGACAGGAGACGGCCGAAAAGAATTCTGAAGATCAGGACGACCCAAAAATTGCTCATGCTGCAGCAGCAGCAGCTGCTGCCATCCAGGCCGAGGAAGAAGCTAAGGAGAAACTTGTTCCAAAGAAAGAATAATTATAAAATAATCTGAATTTCGTCATGCCGGCAGTGGCAGGGAGTGTGAACTATGATCAGAGCTGTACTTGGACAATCAGAAAATATAGACACCCGAACTGCAGTTGACAGAGTGATTGTACAATGCCAACAAAAGTTGCTGGGCCGTCAACCGCAGGCCGGAATAGTTTTCGCAGGCGTAAATTTCGACCATCGTCTGATGTTGGATAATATCCTTGATACATTTCCGGGATTGAATATTATTGGATGTTCCACAGCAGGTGAATTTTCATCAAGTTATGGTTATAGCGATGACTCCATCAGTTTAATGCTCTTCTATTCAGATGATATCGAAATCGGGATCGGCCTCGGTCGGTCGCTTTCAGAAAATCCGACTACAGCAGTGCAGAGCGCGGTTGATCAAGCGTCGCATAGCCTATCAAAACCGGCAACAATTTGCTTGGCCTTTCCGGACGGATACAATCGATCATTTGATCCGATAATGAAAAAACTCAATCTGGCCCTGGGAAATGATTGCCCGGTTTTCGGCGGAGCTGCCGGGACGCTCTGGAATGAAAAAATGATGACGGTCCAGTTTTTTAAAGATGAAATTTTAACGGATGCCATACCGATTATGATTTTTGCGGGTTCCCTGGAGTACTCTTTTTCAATCGCCAATAGCTGGAAGCCTATCGGCAAAAAGGCAAAAATTACCAGGGCCGAAGGTCGTCAGGTCAAAGTCATTGATGGTATCAAGGCGGTCGACTTCTACCGGCATTATTTAGGCGACCATTCTGAACCGGCACGCGAATTTCTGTTAGCAGTATACGATAAAGAAAGCCAGCATTCATACTTGCGGGCACCGATAGAATATAGTCCTGATGGAAGTATTACATTTACAGAATCCATTCCGCAAGACGCCACTGTTCAACTTACCGAGGCTATTCGTGATGCCATCATCGAGGATACCAAAAGTACCTCTCAGCAAATTGTCCAACAAACACCCGAGCTGGTGCCTGCCTTTGCGATGGCCTTCTCCTGCGCCTTCCGCAAGGAGGTTCTCGGAACACGAACAGAGCAGGAGCTTCAAATTTTAAGAGACAACCTTCCGAAGCGATTGCCTATTATAGGATTCTATTCCTTTGGCGAAATCGCCCCTCTGGTAAAAGGACAGGAGAGCTTTTTTCATGGTGCCACTTTGGTGAGCCTTGTGGTTGGACAACGCAACAGGCTGTCCGAGTCAATCGATGGATTTGAGAAAGCACATATATCTGAAGACACTCCCGCACCAATCGTCAGGGAGATTCCTGAAACGCAGGAGGGTATTGAGCATTTGAAATTGGAAAACAGGTTCTTGGAGCGCAAGTTAAACCGGTCGGAATCATACCGTAAACGATTAGAGGAGATCAAAGATTTCAATTCCAGGATGCACCGCAAAATCATTGAGGAAGTCGAAGAGGCCCGGCAGGAAATTCAACAAAAAGAAACCCTGTTACGTAAAAGCGAAGAAAAATATCGCCGGATTGTCACCACCGCCGGTGAAGGCTTTATCTTAATGAATGAGGACATGACGATTACCGATGCCAATCGAGCATTTTGCCAAATCATCGGCTATCCTAAAGCGGAGTTGCTCGGTAAAACTCCCTTTGATTTTGATGCCCATGAGTTTCGACATTTCTTTCAAACAAATCAACAAATGACATCCATTCATGGGTACCGCAATTTTGAAGGTGCCTTGAAAGCCAAAGATGGCACACTGGTTCCAGTCCTCATCCATGGCAGCAAGTTGAGCGATGACAACGGCAAAATTATCGGCAACATGGCCTTTGTGGCCGATCTGACAGAACAAAAGAAGGCGCTTGCCCTGGCCGCCGAGGTTCAAAAAAGTCTGTTGCCTCAATATGGCGTCCAAGTTCCCGGCTTGGACGTAGCCGGCAAGAATGTTTCCTGTGATGAGATCGGCGGTGACTATTTTGATTTTTTGGAACAAAAAGACTATCCCAATGCACCCTTGAGTATTGTGGTTGGTGATATCGCCGGCCACGGGGTTGATGCCGCGCTTCTGATGACCACTGCCCGCGCCTTTTTACGAATGCGTGCGGCACAGTCTGGAAATATATCCGAAATTATCACCGAGATGAATCGTCATTTAACTTCAGACGTACTTGATACGGGTAGATTTATGACACTGTTTTATTTGGCAATCGATCCAAACATGCAGCGCCTGCAATGGGTTCGTGCCGGACACGATCCGGCAATTATTTATGACCCTCAACAAAACAGGTTTGAAGAGCTGGCTGGTATCGGAATTGCCCTCGGCGTGAAGGAAGATTTTCGATATCAGGAAAATGTAAAGGCCGGTGTTATTGATGGGCAGATCATTGCGCTGGGCACAGATGGCATTTGGGAGGCCCGCAACCGGGAAGGCCGGATGTTTGGCAAAAACAATTTTCGCGAGATCATCCGCCGCAATGCTCAAGAAAACGCCCACACCATAATGAATGCTGTTTACGATGGATTGGATCAACATACCAGGGGACTCAAATCCGATGACGATATCACCCTGGTTGTGGCAAAAGTTAACAATACCTGAAATTCCCAAAAGTGTTTCTGTGATCGTTGATCCATATTATCAATTGAATATCGATGCTCTCGATTCCCAAAGGCGCTTTGATTCGGATTATTCACAAATCCCTGGACATTTGCCGGTCTAACGGTTATGGTGATTTTTCAGCTGCCTTTCGCCCATTTTCCCCAAGCCAACTTTATCTACAGGAGTGCTGTCATCAGGTTGGCGGACTGGGCGAAAATATTGGGCTTCGCCTTGCTGGTTTATTTTCTTGTGGAAATTGAAAAGGCGCTTCGTCAGCGCATGAAGCAAAAAAAATAAAAACAGTAAAGGACTCTCCAATGAAACCGTCTTTTGGTCTGATATTCATCTTATTTTCTATCGTGATTTGTTCCCATACTCCTCTGGCGCAACCGTACATCACCGAAAGTGATGTCCCCGCCGAGCGGGGCTTTCGTGTCGTCGCGTTTGTACGGGGGCTGGAGCACCCCTGGGGCATGGTCTGGCTGCCCAACGGTAATATTCTCGTAACCGAGCGGCCGGGACGGCTGCGACGGGTACGGGATGGCCAGCTTGCTTCTGATCCGATTGCCGGAATACCCGAAGTTTTCGATTCCGGTCAGGGCGGACTGCTTGATGTCAGCCTGCACCCCCGTTTTGAGGAAAACCGCCAGATTTATTTCACTTACGCGCACGGCAATACCATCGCCAACCGAACCCGCGTCGCGACCGCTGTTTTAGAAGGTAACCAGCTTAAAAACTGGCAAGTGATTTTTGAAGTGACCACCAACAAATTCGGCGGCCAGCATTTCGGCTCACGCCTGCTGTGGTTGCCGGATCAAACCCTATTGGCCTCCATCGGCGACGGGGGCAATCCGCCAGTCAGACTGGAGGGCGATTGGATTCGCAAGCAAGCACAAAACCGCCGCAGCCACCTGGGTAAAATCCTGCGCTTCAAAGATGACGGCTCCGTTCCGCCAGACAATCCTTTTGTCAAATCTGAAGATGTGCAACCGACGATCTGGAGCTATGGCCACCGTAACATTCAGGGACTGGCATACGACCCGCTGCGGTCGATGGTTTGGGCGTCAGAGCACGGCGCCTTGGGAGGCGATGAGCTCAATCTCATCCAGCCAGGCAGAAATTATGGTTGGCCAACGGTAACCTTCAGCCGGGAATACTTCGATGGGTCTAAAATATCGCCTCACACGTCGAA
>JASFSK010000139.1:0-9385 GCA_050114455.1 Desulfobacterales bacterium
GCTGCAGCTTTGAACCAATTTGTTCAGCGTGACGGAAGTCGGGTGGACAAGTTTGTCAATCTGGACATGGAAGCGTATCGAGATCTGGAAATCACACAACAAACCTTTATCCGCACCCTGGAACAAGAAGAATTCTGGAATCACCATGCCGGCATGGCCTTGCAGGCTTATCTGCCGGATTCGTTTCTCATATTGCAGCAGATCACCCGCTGGGCCCGCCAAAGGGTCGCGGCCGGGGGCAGTCCAGTTAAAATTCGAATTGTCAAAGGTGCGAACATGGAAATGGAAAAAATCGAATCCGCCCTTTTTGACTGGCCCCTGGCGCCGTTTGACAATAAATCGGCAGTCGACGCCAACTGGAAGCGGATGGTCGACTTCGGTATGCGGCCAGAAAACATTCATGCGGTCCAGCTGGGGATTGCATCCCACAATCTATTTGACCTCGCCTATGCTTATCTGTTGGCCCAAAAGAACAAGGTGTTGAATTACTTTTCTTTTGAGATGATCGAAGGGATGGCCAATCATATCCGCCGTGCCGTCCAGGAGACCGGCCAGGAGATGGTGATGTATGCTCCCGTTGCCACCCGGGACCAATTCATTAATGCCATTAGCTATTTAATTCGACGTCTCGATGAAAATACCGGGGAGGATAATTTTTTGCGTCAGATAAACCGGCTGGAAGCAAATACTGGCGCCTGGCAGGTGTTAACAGACCATTTCAAGGCTTCTTTGCAGAAAAAGGACCGATTGCCTGAAACCCCCTATCGGACTCAAAACAGGCTCGCCGAGAATTTCCCTCCCGAATTGGGAACCTTCTATCAGGGAAAATTTCAAAATGAGCCGAATACCGATTGGTCTTTGTCCGCCAATCGGGACTGGGCCGGAAAAATCCGTCAAAAATGGAAAAAACAACCCGAAGAGATCCCCATTGATATCCCCCTGGTGGTGGCCGGAAAAGAATACCATAAGGGTCGAACCATAAAAGAAGCACTTGATCCTTCACAGTTCAACGCCAAAGTAGTCGTAGCGCGCACAGCCATGGCCGATGTGGCAGACATCGATAAAGCTGTGGACGCTGCTGTGGCAGACCCGGACGGCTGGCGGCAGATGACTTACCGACAACGCCATCGAATTTTGTCCAGAGTTGCAGCCGAACTTCGCCGCAGGCGGGGCGACCTGATCGGTGCGGCGGCTGCCAATACCGGCAAGGTGTTCAGCGAGGCCGATGTGGAAGTTTCCGAGGCCATCGATTTTGCCGAATATTATCCGTTTTCCACCCGAGTATTTTCAGATATCCCCCATTTGAGCTGTCACGGTAAAGGCGTCGGGGTGGTCATTTCCCCCTGGAATTTTCCGATTGCCATTCCCTGCGGGGGAATCACGGCAGCTCTGGCCGCCGGCAACACGGTTATATTTAAGCCCTCATCCGAAGCGACCCTGGTGGCCTGGATCCTTTGCCAATGCTTTTGGCGGGCCGGTGTATCGCAGAACAGTTTGCAGTTTCTACCCTGTAGCGGGTCCACCACGGCAACCCGACTGACCAACCACCCCGCGGTTGACTTTATCATCCTGACCGGCGGCACCGAAACCGGGTTGTCCATTCTGCAGCAACGCCCGGATATTTTGTTGGCGGCGGAAACCGGCGGCAAAAATGCAACTATCGTCACTGCCATGTCCGATCGGGATCAGGCAGTCAACAACGTAATTTATTCAGCCTTTGGCAACAGCGGTCAGAAATGTTCGGCGACTTCCCTGCTCATACTTGAACGAGAGGTATACGAAGATGCCAAATTCAAACGGAAATTAGTGGACGCAGCTCAAAGCATCCGTACCGGATCTGCCTGGGATTTTCAAAACAAAATGGGCCCTGTTGTTCAGCCGCCCCGGGGCGATTTAATCAGAGCTTTGACCGAGTTGGAACAAGGCGAAACTTGGGCCTTACAGCCTCGAAATATCGATGACAATCCTTTCTTGTGGACGCCCGGTATAAAATGGGATGTCCAGCCCCGGAGCTATACGCATTTGACCGAATTCTTTGGTCCGCTTCTGGGCGTCATGTGTGCGGACAATCTGGATGATGCGATTGGGTTGGCCAATCAAACCGGATATGGTCTGACATCAGGCCTGGAAAGCCTTGATTCACGGGAAATAATATACTGGCAGGATCGCATAAAAGCAGGCAATTTGTATATCAACCGTGGAACCACCGGGGCGGTTACCTTGCGACAGCCCTTTGGCGGAATGGGCAAATCAGCTCTGGGGCTTGCAATGAAAGCAGGCGGCCCCAAGTATACGGCCCAATTCATGGAATTCGAACCGGCCGGACTGCCGGAAAATGATACGGTCAATAGCTCCCACCCGTTGTTGGATCTGTCCCGGCGATGGCAACAGCAGTTGGACGAAGGTGAATTTCGGGAGGTCGAATCGGATATAAAAAGCACCATAGGGGCCATTCATAGTTATTTGTACCATGTCGAGCGGGAATTTTCCCGCCGGCTGGATTATTTTCAGCTTCGCGGACAGGACAATATTTTACGTTACCTGCCGGTGGGCACCGTGGTCGTCAGGTTGCACGAAGATGACAGCCTTTTTGAGGCCCTGGCCAGGATTGCCGCCGTTACAATCACCGGCTGCAAGCTTCGGATCAGCAGTCCGAAGGGATCGGATAACCGGGTCACTCGTTTTTTGACATCGACCGCAGGCCGGGGTCTCATCGGTAATGTTCCTGTTGTCTATGAACAAGACGAAGATTTGATAAAAACCATACCCAAAATTGATCGTATTCGTTATGCGGCTCCAGTTCGGGTGCCGCAGGATGTCCTGAGTGCGGCGGCTAAAACTGGATTTTATATCGCCCGCACACCGGTGATGATGGACGGTCGGATTGAATTGTTGCAGTACTACCGGCAGCAAAGCATCTGCAACAATTACCACCGATACGGCAATCTTGGGGAGCGGGTGTCGGGATTCAATTAAAAATCCTGTGATTACCAAATACGAGCAATATCGTAGGCGGAAAGACGGCGGTCACGGCTTAGTATCTGCAGATCTTCGATCATGGCCTGCGCAATCAACATGCGGTCAAAAGGATCCCGGTGATGGAAAGGCAGGTTTATCAATTCAGCACAATGCTGCATTTCAACAGGGAGCCACTGAATAGCATTTATTTCCATTTCTTTCTGAATCGTTTTAAGCCACCCACGTTTTAGGGAAAGCTTTCCCAGGCTCATTTTTATACAGATCTCCCAAAAACTGGCGGCGCTAAACAATAAATGATTGTCCGGATTTAAAAAAGTTTCTTCGGCAGTCTTGCTGAGCCGGTCGTCACCAGAGATAGACCATAAAAATGCATGGGTGTCGAGCAGCACTCTCATCCCATGTATTCCTTGAAATCTTCGAGTGGATCATCGAAATCATCGGCCATGGATAAGATTAAACCATTTGCGTTGCCTATTTTTCTATTGCTTCGGACTTCCGGCAATACCTGCAGTCGGACAACGGGTTTGTTGCCCTTGGCTATGATGACCTGTTTGCCATTGACGGCAGCCTGGATCAATTTTGACAATTGTGTTTTGGCTTCGTGAATATTTACCTGCAGGGTGTCCATTGAAACCTCCAGCTTCCGGGCTTTTATTTAATTAGCTAATATAGTTAGCTAAGCGCTATTTGTCAAGCATAAGTTGACATACCAATCGGTTTTCGCCATACTCATTTGAAACTAAAGAAAATGACGATGGACGTGGGACAAAGGACGATGTTAGCCCTGAACGGTGAAACTTGAACCCCTGAAACTACAATGTAAAAGGAAATTTACCATGCCGAAACATTTGGATGCCCATATATTTGATTTACCCGTCCAGGAATTGCGCCGTGGTTACCGCAGCGACATCTATTTCTGGCGCGAAAAAATCACCCTGGAAAAACACCATCTGCATCCGAATGTTACCATGCAGGTGTTTCAAAAAAAAGACGCCGTGTTGTGTGGCATCGACGAGGTCCTGGCCGTTCTCAAGGTGGCGACCGGCAGGTATACGGATTACGAGCGCGCGTACAAATTGTTCGACAAATTGATCGATCTGAAAAGTAAAGCCCGTCAGCAGTTTATCGGCAACCACAAAGCATATTTGAAAGCCATCGAAGAGAAGATGGAGGTTTCCGGACAATTGGATGAACTATGGGAAAACGGCTTTGAGCAGCTCAAAGTTGAAACCTTGTACGATGGGGCTCGTGTCACCCCCTGGGAGACGGTGATGCATATCAGCGGTGACGCCAGCCTTTTTGCCCACCTGGAAACGGTCTATTTGGGTATTCTGGCCCGTCGTACAAAAATCGCCAGTAAAGTGCGCGACGTGGTGGATGCAGCCAACGGCAAAATCGTACTTTACTTTCCAGCCCGCTTTGATCATTGGGCCGTTCAAGGCGGCGACGGTTATGCGGCTCACATTGGTGGTGCCACCGGCGTCTCCACCGATGCCCAGGCCCAGTGGTGGGGGGCCAAGGCGTCCGGCACCGTGCCCCATGCACTGATAGCGGCCGTTGGCGGGGATACGGTAAAAGCGCTGAATCTATTCGGACAGACCTATCCTGATGTCGATCTGGTGGCACTGGTGGATTTTGACAATGATAGTGTCGAAACCTCATTGCAGTGCTGTGAGGCATTGGGCGACAGACTCTGGGGTGTGCGACTGGACACTTCTGAAACCCTGGTCGATAAATCCATCATTCCCGTCATGAAGAATTTCAAACCGGCCGGCGTCACCCCCAAACTCGTGGAAATGACCCGCCAGACCCTGGATAAATACGGGTATGGCCACGTAAAGATAATCGTGTCGGGTGGATTTAGTCCCGATAGAATCAGGGAGTTCGAACGACGACAAGTGCCGGTGGATGCCTATGGCGTCGGCAGCTATCTGATGCGCGGCGTCAACGCTTTTACAGCCGATATTGTCTTGCTCGAAGGCAAACCCTGTGCAAAGGTGGGCCGGGAATACAGTCCAAATCCCCGTCTTGAATTGGTAGCGGTTTAGCCTTTAGCCGACTAGCCGACCTTATCTTTCTCAGCGCAGCATCATTTTCGGCAACAACAGCGCCAGGTTGGGAAACAGGGTAATCAAGGCAACCACGAAAAAAACAGATAACAAAAACGGCATCACGCCTCTGAAGATCTCCTCCACCGGTACATCCTTCGCGACACCAGCCACTGTAAATATATTCAAGCCCATGGGCGGTGTGATCAGTCCCGCTTCCATCATGAGCACGGCGATGACCCCAAACCAGATAGGATCAAAATTAAGGGCGGTGATGACTGGAAAAATCACCGGCAGGGTCAATACCATCATGGAAATAGCATCCAGGAAACAGCCGAGAAAAAGATAAATAATCAAAATGACGACGTGAATGATATAACGAGATACCTCGAGTTGGGCCACCCACCCGGCCACTTGCATGGGAATGGTTGACAAGGCCAGGAAATAGCTGAATACATTGGCCCCCGCCACCAGGAATAGCACCATTACTGAGATGCGCACCGATTCCGAAAGCGCGACCACCAGATTGTGCCGGGTCAAGCGGCGCTTGACCAGGGCAACCAGAAAAAGAGCCGTAGCGCCGACGGCACCGGCTTCGGTAGGTGTGAAAAGGCCCAGATAGATGCCGCCCATGACAATTAAAAAAAGGGCCAGCGGCTCCCAGATCCCTTGCAGGGACCGCACCTTTTCCCTCCTGGTTACAGACTGTGGTGCAATCGGCGCCAGTTTGGGATTTAGTTTGACCCATACCATGATGGTGCCGGCATACGCACCGGCCAAAAGTACGCCTGGTATCATGCCAGCAACCAACAATTTGCCGATGGACTGCTCGGTGAGCATACCGTAGACCACAAACCCAATACTCGGGGGGATCAAAAATCCCAGCGTCCCCCCGGCAGCCACACTGCCGGTGGCCAGTTTAGGGTGATACCCATACCGCTCCATTTCGGGTAGCGCCACCATGCCCATAGTCGCGGCGGTTGCCACTGAGGAGCCGGAAACTGCCGAAAAGCCGGCACAGGCGCCGATGGTGGCGATACCCAACCCGCCGGGAAGCTTGCGCAGCCACTTGTCAAAAGCGCTGTACATATCTCGGGTGAGACCGGAACTCGAGGCAAAGCCCCCCATTACGATAAACAGCGGGATGACCGTGTAAGGATAGTGCGCAGCCGCTTCATAGGTACTGCGTGCCACCACCGGCAGGGCGGCCTGGAAGGAAGCCAGATAGGCGATACCGAGGAAACCCACTAACATCAGAGCGAAGGCTATGTGCATGCCGAGAAACAGCAGGCCGAAAACACCGACAGTGCCGATAATGCCGACGGTGACGGGATCTATCACGACCTCCCCCATAACTGGGCTATTTTGGCCACCAGGTCGAGGATAAGTTCCAAGCCCAAGAGGACCGCCGCCAGAAAAACCAGCAATCGAAATGGTAATTCAGGAATGCGAAGCTGTTCCGAAACCGTCTTTTCTTCCCAGCCCAGCACCCACCCCTGCCAGGCCAGAATGGCAATAATGAAAATACTCAGCAGCGTGGTCATAATGGATACGAACAGCGCAATCCGGTCGGGAAGCTTCGAAACGAACATGGTGACCCGGACGTGACCGCCAACCTGATAAGTGTAGGCAATTCCCAAAAGGATAAAGACCGCCAGCATGTAACTTGACAACTCATAGGTGCCGGTGATCGGCCGATGCAAAAAGCCCCGGCCGATGACATCGGCCGTGGTCAGCAGCATCATGGGAATGAGCAAAAACATGCCGCCAAAGGCGATTCCCCGGCTTATTTTTTGGATTGTTTCTCTGATTGCCTCAAATTGGCTCATAACAGCTTCCCGGTCCGAATATTGAAATACCGTTTCGTATCAGCGCCCAAACGATCAGGGACTAGTGCCACTCCACCGGATAAGCAGGACAGCTGACGCCTCTGGCATCCACGATTTTTTTGTACATCTCCACCGCCTCTCTGGCAGGTTTGCCCTGTTTTTCCAGATCCACGACCCACTGCTTGGTTACCTGCTGGAATCCTTCCGCCCAGAGATCCGCTTCCTTCTGGGGCAGGGTGTAAATCTCGACCCCCTTTTTCTTGATATCTTCCATCAAGTTGCCGTAAGTTTTGTGATCCAAACCGCCGGTCGTTTCGAAGGGATTGCCGGTCACTTCAATGATGATGGATTTGAGATCATCCGGGGTGCGTTCCCAGCTCTTCTGGTTCATTATTACGCCCTCGGTAACACAACCGAAAGCCGCTACCACGCCGTATTTTGCCACCTCATGGAGCTTAAATGCCAGTACCAGAGGCGGACAGGTGACCACACCGTCGATGGTGCCGGTTTCCAGGGATAGATAGACATCGCCCAGCGGCATGAATATAGGTTCGGCACCCAAAGACTTGATATAGTTCGTCTGGAACCCGCCGGGGCTTCGAATCTTGAGTCCCTGGACATCCGCTTTTGTTTTCACCTGCTTTTTGGTCCACAGGTAGGAGGAAATGCATCCGTTGAGCTCTAGGACCTTTACCCCTTCAAACTCGCTTTTCAATGCCTTTTTGTACATTTCGTTGCCAATGTCGGTGGCGATGTCCTTGCCCTCGATCGAGGTCGCCAGGGACAACACATCCGACATGGGAAACCGGCCCGGGGTCCAGGTGGCGGTAAAGTATCCCATATCGGAGAGTCCGTCCTTGACGATATCAAAATGGGCTGGTCCCTTTCCTAAAGCACCACCGGCATATAAGGTATAGGAAATTCGTCCTTCACTTCGTTTTTTCAATTCTTCTAACATTGGTTTCCAAACCGTCTTTACTTCACGGCTGGCCGGCGGATGCCACGTACTGAACTTCAGGTGAACTTTTTCACCCTCAGCGGCGGCTGTTGCCGAACCTCCTATAGCAAAACTAAATCCCAGTATAAATGCCAGAATTAATAGCCACAGATTATTTTTCATGTCTCAATCCTCCCTTTTTCGGCGCTGAGCGCCTCAATACGAAATAGTGGTTTGCCACCGTTTTCTGCTCGCCCGCCTCGTTTGATCTGTTCGACCAAGTCAGCGGTTGTGGTTTAGACCGCGGGCCTGTAGGACTCCAGCAATATCGAATGGGTACGAGCAAATTGAATTTTGTGTACAATTTTACCCGGCGCGGTGTCAAGCCGTTTTTGCATCCCGCACTAGCTGAATCCATTGGTCAATTTGTTGTTGCTTCCCGTCGGCCCCCGCAACCGAATCAAAATATGAAGGCCGAACCAAACGAACAGACTGACCATCGGCAGGACTAAGCATGCCAACTGCGTTAGGACTGTCGTTCAGTTCCTCTGAAACATTATCGGGGAATGTCGGAAGTTACATTCCAGAATCGGCCTGAGCACGAAACCGAGGATTACTGGCTGTGTGTCAACCACCATAACGAACCGCTAGCCAACCCTTGCCATTTTAACCAGTCCGGCTTAGCCCGTTTGACCGCTGAAATATACGGTCTCATACCCTCGGAAATCATGTTTGAATTTTCAATCGCTATAAACGCACCGACAATGATGTCTTTTTTAGCAAGATATTCGGCCTTCCGTCGGCCTGCGTCTAAAGCAATCAAAGCTTTCTCAGGGATCAAAGACCCCACCTCAGTGGTGACACATAGGCCCAAAAGATCCGTACCGGGGTCAATCTGCTCGGCCGGCGATTGAATGATGGCCTCATCTTCCACAAAACAGGCGTTCGCAACCGCTGTCGCAGCAGCATCCGCCACAGATGCCTTGGCTGCCAATACAGTGACAGCAGAAGCAATGCCTCTGGTGAAGCTTCTACCCCCTATCCCGCTGGTCGTCACGCCCCAGTTCGAGCTGCCAGAATCCAACTCGATTAGATGCGATATCAGCGGACTGCTTATCTTGGGTCGGATGCCGACGGTGGCTGTTTCCCCATCAGCCAGTCTGACGGCAATATCGCCGCCGTTGTCGACAATCACCCGGGACGTTCCCCGGTCAAAAAGCCAATCGGCCACCGCATCCGCAATGGTGCCGGCAACTGCTGCCAGGGGTGTCAAATCCTCGTCGCCAACGGCACTGACACTGGCGATCATTACCCGGGCGAGTTTTTCTTCCGGCAAAACCTTAATTTCAGAAAACGGCTGGCTGAGCACCGACCGGCAACGGGCGACACTTTCCAGGTATGAGATTGATTTTTCGGCGGCCTGCCTGGCCAATTTAATCTGCGGTTGATTCTCATTCCAGGCACGAATGATCAGCCGCATCGGCCCGCATTCGGCCAATACCGATTCTTGATCAAGCACACCGATGTTATGTTCGTAGGACATTTAGGCTCTTATTAGGTTTTATTTGACAACATGTTGTAAGGAAACGTAA
>JASFSK010000140.1:0-9342 GCA_050114455.1 Desulfobacterales bacterium
TGATCCAGGCAATCAGTGGAATAGAAAAACCAATTCTTTTTTTCTCTACTAGTTTTGCAAGCTCCCAACAGGATATAGCTGAAATCCATCTGTAATCGGATGAACTTATTGCCTTGTTGGATTTGGTGGAGATCTTATCATTTTTTTCTAGAGACAACCATATCCAGACATGGGTATCCAACAGCAGATCGGTCACCTCAAAACCTCCCAATCCTCTTCGGCCACCGGTGAGAGAATATCACTTATAAAAGTTACCGTATATTTCAGGGGGACTTCTTTGTTTTCAGAGTTATAAGGCACCACTTCGGCGATGGGTTTTCCCCGTTTCGTGATAACAACCCTTTTTTTCTGCCTGTTGACGTCTTTCAAAACCGAAAGACATTTGGATTTAAATTCTGACACTGATAAAGATTCCATAGTTGTATGCCCCAAAGCGATGATTATGGTCAAAATACTATAGTCATATTAGTGAATACAGGGCAGTTTGTCAAGCTCTATACCGGTTGTCATAATTATGTTCCGCTTGGGAGATTCGCTAGAAAAAGACAATGCGATGTGTACATTCTGAAATTTGTATCAACAAGACAACCGCTATATTGATTTTTCATGGCTACATCAACAATACGTATCAGATCTAATGCAGCTATGAAAAAAAACAACTGATATTTTGATTGTGGACAATACGGATATGGTTGATTCGGCCGGTAGGATAATTCTTTTTTACAGATTGGTTAAAATCAGCGGCCACCCCAGAGGTGGCCCCAGCCTCTTCTGCAGGATATCCTCATACCTCCAGCTTTTCTGGTGGTCGCTGATTACTGAAGTTTCAGGTATCAGAAGACTGGATTGTTGACTCTGATACCTGAACACGGAGGCTTTTTATTTAACCTTCAATGAATGCTTTAAATTTGCCGAGACCTTCCCTGATTTCCGCCTGTTCGATGCCAGAATAGGCCATTCGTATGTAATATTGGTCCTCTCCATCCAGAGGACGTCCGAAATGAAGACGGGTGCAAAATGAAACGCCGGTCTCCTGCAGCGCCGTTCTGCGAAAATCGTCATAATCCGTCAGACCGGTTTTTTTCATGGCTCCGGTAACATTTGGATACAAATAGAAGGTGGCGTTCGGACGGATGCAGCGGATTCCCTCGATGTTATTTAAAAGATCAACTGCCAGGTCACGCCGGTCTTTCAGGGTGGTTAGAATCTGTTGGGGTTCCGTCTGGTCTCCTGTCAACCCCTCGATGGCGGCATATTGCACAAAATGGTTGGAGCAGGATTCCTCGTTAACATTGAGTTTGATGATCAATTCGATAATCTCTTTAGGACCAATCGTCGCGCCCAGACGCCAGCCGGTCATCGCAAATTTTTTGGAAAACGTATGCAAAATAACGCAGCGTTCGGCCATGCCCGGCAGGGATACCAGAGAATTGCTGGTGCCTTCATATCGAATATCGAAATAGGCCTCGTCACAAAGAACATATAAATCGTGTTTCAGTACGATTTTGGCGATTTTTTCGAGTTCGGCCGGCGAACATTCCGCCCCGGTCGGATTCTGAAGGTCATTGAGCACCAGCAGCCGCGTTTTTGGCGTTATCCGACTTTCGAGCATATCCGTGTCGATGTCAAAATTATCTTTTCCCTCGATGTAGCTATAGGGTATGGCAGTGCCTCCGTGAAACTCGATTTGTGATTCGTAAATCGGATATCCCGGATTGGGATACAGCACTTCATCTCCGGGATTCATCATCACCAGAAAAAATTTGCCGATGGTGGGTTTTCCACCCGGTTGGATTGCCACGTTTTCCATTGTGTAAGGTGTCTTGCGGGAAGTGCTGATATCGTCTGCCAGAATTTCTCGCAACTGGGCAACACCGGCATTGGGGCAGTAGTTGGTCCTGCCGTCCTGCATGGCTTTGATACCTGCTGCCAGTACATTGGCAGGGGTTTTCAAATTCAAATCTCCCAGGTGAAATGGATAGACCTTGTTTCCCTGGGAGGCAAATGTGGTGGCTTCGGCGGAGACGGCAAAGGCGGTCTCCGTACCCAAACGGTGTATTCGATCGGCAAATTTCATGGATCTTTCCTTTAACTTGATTCAGCGCTTGTGTGAAAATATGGAATGACGATGGACGATTGACGAAGGACGAATTGTGGATGTCGCTCGCGCACCGCAGGCGCCTGCGCCGCTCCGTCTTTTTAATTTCTAGTAACGGTTGAATTCCTTATTTGATATTGGATGTTCAATGTTCGATGATCGACGATCATCAAGTTTCTTTCTTTACCTAGACTGGCGGCTCGCGGCCAGGCACGGTGCTTATATCAAAGATCTTAGCTGACATACATCGGAAGGTTCAATGCTTGGGCGTTGACTATGCTCGGTGCCGCCTTGGGCGGATCCCCTTCTAAAAATGGCAAAATATCCGGTCGATTCCAAACCGGATATCCCATCAAAATTCCGGCCACATTAGATGCAGCCAGAGTTGCCATGCCCTCGCGTGTCCAACGGGTTGCCGAAGCAATATGGGGGACTATCAGAACATTGTCCAAATCATTCAGACCCGGCTTCAAGTCCGGTTCATCTTCGAATACATCAAGCCCGGCCCGGAAATCCGGATGTATGCGGCAATGGGCCACCAAGGCCGCTTCATCAATCACCGGTCCCCTGGCGGTATTGACTAACACGGCGTTTTCCTTCATCATCGCCAATCGCTCTGCATTGATCAGGTGATGGGTGGATTCATCCAGGACGGTGTGCACACTAACACAATCGGCTTCGCGCAACAGCTCTTCGAGGTTTTCCACACGCCTGCAGGACACCGGCGCTTCTCCGCGGGATTTGAGAAAGTCCGCATAGGCTGCGATATAATTTTCAAGGTCCTCGTTCGGGTTGATATCATGATAAAGCAGATTCATTTTATGCCCTTCCACCATCATGCGGGCATAGGTAGCGCCGATGCGTCCTGCACCGATGACCCCCACGGTTTTGCGCCACAACAGTTCTCCCAAGAAAAGCGTCATCAGCCATCCCTTGTATTTTCCGTCCCGCAGAAAACGTTCGGCTTCACCGGTCCGCCGGGCCGCGGCAAAGGTCAGCGTGACAGCCATTTGAGCAGTGGTTTCCGTCAATACCCCGGGCGTGTTTCCCATCGGAATACCATTCCGGGTGGCCGCATCGACATCAACGTTATCATAACCCACGGCAACATTGCTGTATGCCGTGGCACCGGCTGCCTTGAGTGCATGAAAAAGTTCATCCCCCCAGTCTTCGGTCAGCTGCCCGAGAACCCCGTCGCACCCGTTCCCCATGGCGGTTTTTATTTCTTCGACGCTCAGTACATCGGTGGAAGTACAGATGTCTACATTGCATCCGGCACGGGTCAGGATGTCCAGCCATCGGGTGCCCGGCAATTCCTTGGTAACAATGACGCGTTTGCTTCCGGAAGGATTATGTGTTTTCCAGTTCTTTTGACTCATTGACAAATCTCCTTCTTTCTCGGGGTCATTGAGTTTGCTTAAACGCTGTTCATGATATTGTCAATAATTTTTTAATAAATTTCTGAATTTCTCAAAAAAAAATTATATTTCTGTTGATTTACTCAATTTATATATGATTTGGCGAAATCTTCGGTGCTACCCATTTGGTCCATTGTAAATCTGCTGATTGTATCGATAATGTCTTCGAGTACTTAGCCAAATCATTTCCAATAAGGATCGCGCAGGGCTTTTTTATAAATCTTTCCAGAACCGGTTTTGGGCAGTTCGTCTATAAAAACAATTGTTTTCGGGGCCTTGTAGGATGCCTGATGCGTTTTGCAGAATTGGATGATTTCTGATTCGGTAGCGGTTTGGCTTTCCCTCAGGACCACGGCTGCCGCTACCGCCTCACCCCACTTATCATCGGGGATGCTAAATACGGCAGCTTCCAATACCTTTGGGTGCATATAAAGCACATTTTCGACTTCCGTCGAATAGACATTCTCCCCGCCGGTAACAATCATGTCTTTTTTACGGTCCACGATATTGACATAGCCCTCGGTATCGACAACTGCCAGGTCTCCGGTGCGAAGCCATCCATCGGAAAACGCCTGTTCGGTCTCTTTCTTCAGGTTCCAGTATCCGGGAGTGACCGTGTCACCGCGCACCCAGATTTCTCCGACTTGCGCTTCGTCAGCAGCCACTGGGTGTCCGGTCTCGTCCACCACTTTTAGATCCACCCCTATGAAGGGGCGACCGGTCTTGGATTTGTATTTGAATTGATCTTCCGGCGGCAGATTTTGCAGATGCTGCTTTATGATACTGAAAGTCAGATAGGGGCTGGTCTCGGTCATGCCGTAGGTTTGAATGTAATCACAGCCAAAGGTGTCCATGATGCTTCGAACGACTTCCGGGGCTATGGGGGCTCCGCCACTTAGAATTACCCGCAGGCTTGAAAAATCGAAATCAGCAACTTTCGGGTGCTTGATCATCAGGTTGAGCATGGTGGGAATCATGTTGCTCAATGTGATGCGCTGTTTTTCAATGGTCGTCATCACGGCTTCAGCCTCGAACTGGGCCACCATCACATGGCAGCCGCCCACCCAGGTAATGGCGAAGACCGCCCAGGCATCCGCCAGGTGGAACATGGGGGCGATATGCCCCCAAATGTCACTGTCGGTGAGCTTCAGTTCGGCAATGGTCCCCAAGGCGTGAAGGCAAACGTTTTTATGGGTGAGCATCACACCTTTGGGGCGGCCGGTGGTGCCACTGGTATAGTAAAGATGGGCGACATCCTCTGCGTGGATCACCGCGGGCTCGAACTGACCGGCCTGGGTTCGTATCGCGGCTTCAAATTCATAAGATTCAATCCGCGCCGAAAACGAAAGTGATTCCCCGATCCAGACAATTCCCTCCAAGGGCGTATCTTCCGCCAGGATCCCCTGGACCAGGGACGCGAACCGAGGTGCCGCAACCAGCCACCGGGAACCGGAATCCCGTAGAATGAAGGCAATCTCTTTGGCCGCCAGGCGATAGTTTAGCGGGTTTAGTATCGCACCGATTCCAGCAACCGCATAATAGGTTTCCAAAAATGCTGCGGAGTTGACCTCCAAAATGGAAATGCGGTCCTGGGGTTGAATCGCTCGGGCTCGGAAAAAATGTGCCAATGAATCAACCCGTTCACCGATTTGAGCATAGGTAAACGATCGATCTTCGTCTACGACAGCCACTTTATCGGGAAACAAATCCCGGGCCTTTCTCAGCGTCATCCAGATGTCCAATTTGTTTTCCTTTCTATTTTACCAGATCGTTTTGACATGGCGATAATTTAATAATTTTTTATCTTTGGTAACCAAGGGAACTCCCGCCGACAACGCGGTGGCGATGATGATTCGATCCGCAGGATCGGGGTGAAGCGGTTGAGGCAAGTTTACCGATTTAACAGCTATGGCGTTGGATACCTCTATGAATTGAATAAATGGCAGCCCTTCAGATTTTGCGATCCAATCGGTGACATCCAGCGAAAGTTCTAATCTCTTTTTTGCGACCAATAGAGCGACTTCCCATGCACTGATTGACGAAACGAAAACACATTTCTCCTTGACCGCCGCAGACACCGCTTTTGTCGCTTTTTTGGACAAAATTTCCGGCTTACTGATAAACCATAGCCACGCATGCGTATCGAGTACAATCATCTTAATGCTTCCCAATCTTCCATTCCGACCGGCTCGGTTGGATCCTCATATTTAATGACCGTATTGCGAAGGGCCTTCAGGGCCTTTTCGGGATCTTCTGTATAGGGTACAATTTTTAAAACTGGTTTGCCACGATCGCAGATGATTAATTCTCGTCCAGTCTTCTCAATTACACGGAAATAGTGCAATGCGCGTGGCTTAAATTTTGATTTTGATATCCTTTCCGTCATGATGGTTTCCTCTGCTTTTTGTGTATATGACATGGTCATAATACCATGGTCATAAATTTTATCAAGTCAAGTTTAAAGGTGAGTGCAAATTCAATTGAGATTTTTAACCATTTGTGGTTTTAATACGGTTGCGGCAATTCTGATTTAGCCGGATTATCTACTTTTGAGAAAAAGGATAGATTTTCATGACTTTAGAAATCGAAAGCTTTTCGGAGGATTTTGATCCTCATTTTAAAATTTTTCATGAGCTGATGGCCAATAAGGTCAGGGATATCCTTCTCGTTTCGACGCCCTACGATGCCTGGATCATGGAAGAAGACTGCCGTCTGTCCGAAAGAATTATCCATGAATATCGCGGCTTGAACCTCAGCAATCCGCCCCGCTTTACCTGGGTGGCCACCGCCGGGGAAGCCCTGGCGGCACTGGACAAAAAGAATTTTGATCTGGTTATCACCATGTTGCACCTGGCTGATATGGACGCTTTCATGCTCGGTCGCAAAATTAAAAACATAGATGCGGACCTGCCGGTGATTCTGCTAACCCACAGTACCCTGCCCTCTAAGGAGTCCAGCCGGGTGTTCACCCAACCTCCCGGAATTGACCGCACCTTTGTGTGGTCGGGCGATACGGATATTTTAGTGGCCCTGGTAAAAAGTGCCGAAGATTCGATGAATGTCGCCCATGACACGGAGTCTGCCGGCATCAGGGTAATTCTATTTGTGGAGGATTCTCCGATTTACATCTCGACCTTGCTGCCCGTGCTTTACCGGGAGCTGGTGTCCCAGACCCAGGCGGTGCTCGAGGAGGGTCTCAACGAGGAACACAGAATGCTGACCATGCGTGCCCGCCCGAAAATTCTGGTTGCCAGAAATTACGAAGAAGCCAACGATCTGTACGAAACGTATGAGCCATATGTGCTGGGCGTTATTTCCGATGTGCGGTTTCCGCGTAACGGGAAATTGGACGACAATGCCGGCGTGACCTTTCTTTCCAAAATTAAAAAGGAACGATTCGACATCCCATTGTTACTTACCAGTTCGGAATCTTCCAATGCCGTCAAGGCGATCAATTTGCCCGCTTTTTTTGTCGATAAGAATTCTCCTTCGCTGATATCCGAGGTTCGGTCTTTTTTTCTGGAGCAGCTTTGCTTTGGCGATTTCATATTTCGTATGCCGGACGACCGGGAAATCGCCCGGGCAGCCAACACGCGATCGTTTGAAAGACTTCTTAATGAAATTCCGGATGAATCATTCGTTCACCACGCCAGTCGCAATGATTTTTCCCGCTGGCTTTTTGCCCGTACGGAAATTATGCTGGCCTCCAGGGTGAGGCCAATCAGAGACGAAGATTTTTCCAGTGTCGACAAGCACCGGCAGTATCTCATTTCTGTCATCACGGCCCGTCGCAGCCAACGCCAAAAAGGCGTCGTGGTAAACTTTGAGGCCGGCGATTTTGATCTGGACACGGAATTTTTTAAGATCGGCAAGGGCTCTCTTGGCGGAAAGGCCCGGGGTCTGGCATTTATTGCCAATCTACTGCAACGACTACCGTCGATCCACAATAAATTTGAAAATATTAATATCTTTGTCCCCCAGGCCATGGTCATCACTACCGAAGGATTTGAGGCCTTTGTCAAGGAGAACAATCTGAGAGGCCTTTCAAAATTGGATGCGTCGGATGAAGAGATCGCAGAAGCATTTTGCAAGGCAACCTTTCCTGAATGGATCGCCGACGACTTGAGAGCTTACTTAGCCAGAATAACCTATCCTCTAGCCGTCCGTTCTTCGAGCCTACTGGAAGATGCCCAATTTCGCGCTTATGCGGGACTTTATCGAACCTATATGGTTCCCAACGATCATCCGGATCTTGAATCGAGAGTATCGCAGCTGGTAAACGCCATCAAGCTTGTTTATGCTTCCACCTACTTTCAAAGCCCCAAAGCATTCTCCAGGCGAGTCGGACAACGTACGGAAGAAGAAAAAATGGCGGTCATTATTCAGCAGCTTGTCGGTGAACGATACAACACCTATTTTTATCCAGCCATCTCGGGGGTTGCCCAATCGTACAATTACTATCCATTCTCCAAAATGCAGCCGGAGGAAGGTATCGCCACGATTGCGATGGGTTTAGGCAAAACCGTCATGGAAGGAGAAAAGGCCCTGCGGTTTTCGCCAAAATATCCGCAGATCCTGCCCCAGAGGACCACTGTGGATGATATACTGGAAAATTCCCAGCGATATTTCTTTTCACTGAAAATGGGCGGTCCTTATCCCGATCTCGGAATCAATGAAGATGCCAATCTTGCCAAACGCGAGGTCGACGATGTCACCGAGGATCCTCCAATGAAACTGCTTGCCAGTACCTACATCCCGGAGGAACATCGTATGCGGGATACCACTCATATTCCCGGATACCGGGTTCTCACTTTTTCTCAGATACTCAACTATGATTTATTTCCACTGGCCGATCTGCTCTCAGATGTTCTTCAGATAGGGCAGGAGGGGATGGGATGTCCGGTCGAGCTTGAGTTTTCCGTCAACTGGCCCCAAAACCCAGATCGCAAACCGGAGTTTGCGCTTTTGCAGCTCAGGCCGATGACTGCCAGAGCCGAACTTGGACAGGTGGAAATCAGCCAGGCGGATGTCGATCGTGCTTTCTGTCACTCTTTTCATGCCCTGGGCAATGCCGAAAAGACCGATATCGCCGACATACTTTATGTAAAACCGGATACTTTCGATGCCGGGCACACACCTGCAATCGCACGCGAGATTGGGGAGCTGAATGCCAGTCTGTTGCAGCAGGGGAAAAAATACGTCCTGATTGGCCCCGGTCGATGGGGGTCGGCCGACCGCTGGTTGGGTATTCCGGTTAGTTGGGCGGAAATTTGCGGGGTCGGCGCGTTGATCGAAACGTCTTCTCCGGATTTGAAAGCAGAGCCATCCCAGGGATCGCACTTTTTCCATAATATCTCCACCCTGGGCATCAACTATGTCATGGTGACCGATAGCAAGGAAGACTTTTTGGACTGGAACTGGTTGACATCGCTTCCGGTGGTCAAAGAAACAAATTTTGTTGCCCACGTGGCGCTTTCCAGCCCTTTGGTCTTAAAGGTCGATGGCCGGAGCTCACGCTGTGTCATGTATCCGGCAAAGTGAAGATTAATACTCGATGTTGGATATTGGGATGCTGGATCCTCGATACTCTATAAATATGATATCCGGCTGATTTTGTGATATCGGTGGAATACCGCAGGTCAAAGATACCAAAGTTATACTTGAATCTATTTCCGGAATATAGATATGAAGGATAATGCAAGTATTGTTGACTTTGCTGATCATAACTTAAATCATTTTTTTTGGCTACTCTCAAGATAGCCACTTCAAGATGTCCGATTTTTTCAGGTTTGCAACACACATCTAAAATTTACCTGCTTTTGGATT